>JBMFPK010000363.1:0-2439 GCA_049969155.1 Chloroflexia bacterium
CTGCGCGTTCTACGGCAGCCAACCCCAGTTCCTCTGTGCTTCTGCGACGATCGGCAATGCGGACGAACTCGCACAGGCGCTGCTCCGCCAGCCAGTGACGCGGATCGATCAGGACGGGGCCCCAAAGGGACGGGTCCATCTGCTCCTCTACAACCCGCCCCTCACGGACCCCGAACTCGGCCTGCGTCGCGGCCTGCTTTCAGAGGCCGAACGGCTGGCGGAGCGATTCCTCCGGGCCGGAATTCCCACGGTGGCTTTTGCCCGGACGCGCCTAGGGGTAGAGCTGCTCTACGCCGGACTGCACGGGAGAGGATTGCGCAGGCTGCGCGCATACTGTGGTGGGTACCTGGCCCACGTGCGGAGGGAGATCGAGGCCGGACTCCGTTCGGGGAAGGTGCTGGGAGTAGTGGCAACGAACGCTTTGGAGCTTGGTGTGGACATCGGCACGCTGGCCGCGTGCCTGATGGTCGGTTATCCCGGGTCCATTGCGTCGACTTGGCAACAGGCGGGGCGCGTCGGCCGCCGGGAATCGGCCTCGGTGGTGGTGCTCTTGGCCAGTTCGAGCCCCCTGGATCAGTATCTGGTGAGCCATCCCGACTATTTCTTCGAGCTTTCCCCCGAACGGGCCTATGTCAACCCGGACAATCCGTACTTGCTTGCGGCGCACCTTCCCTGTGCCGCATACGAACTCCCCCTGTCGCCGGAGGAGGATCTCCTGCGGGGCGATGCGCAACAGGTTGCCGAGCAGCTAGTGGCCGAAGGGGTGCTGCTCCGGGATGGCGGGAGGTACTTCTGGATCGGAGCCTCGAGCCCTGCGGAGCGGGTGTCCCTGCGGACGGCCTCCGGGGAGACGGTGCAGATCGTTGCTCGCCTTTCGGGCAAAGAGGTCCCGATCGGCCAGATAGACCGGGCGAGCGCACCGCGGATGGTGCACGAGGGGGCCGTCTATCTGCAGGAAGGGCAAGCCTTCCTGGTGGAGGCGCTGGATTGGCGGGCGAACCGCGCGTACGTTCGGCCGGCCGAAGTGGACTATTACACCACCCCGGAAACGGACATCTCGTGGGAGGTGCTGAGCGAAGAGGGGCAAAAACGCCTCGGCGAGGGATTCTGCTACTGGGGGGAGGTTCAGGTGCGGGCTCAGACTGTTGGCTATCGGAAGCACCGTCTCTTCTCGCACGAAGTTATCGGCGAAGGACAAGTGGAGCTCCCCCCAGAGACGTTTCGCACACAGGCGTGGTGGCTCGTTCTCCCTTGGGCAGCGAGCGAGCTGCTACGGCCGAACTACGGACCCAACTGGGAAGAACAACGCCGTCTCGCACGGGCGCGAGACGGCTTCGTCTGCCGCGTCTGCGGCATCCCCGAATCGGTGGTCGGGCACGAGCACGACGTTCACCATGTCATCCCCTTTCGCCGCTTCGGTTACCGGCCGGGCGAAAACGATGCCTACCTGCAGGCCAACCGGCTCGAGAACCTGATCACCCTCTGTCGCCGCTGCCACGCACGCGCCGATCACGGCCCCCGTGAGGAGCCGGTTGCAGCGCTCCAGGGGCTGGGGTATCTATTGCGGCAGGTCGCAGCGCTCTTCCTGATGTGCGATCCGGCGGACATCGAGGTTACCACAAGGCTGCGGTACGGCCCCGATGCATTGCCGGTGGTGATGATCTACGACGCGTGTCCAGGGGGAGCGGGACTGAGTCCCGCCCTGGTACGGACTGCCGGGGCGCTCACAGCGGTCGCGCTTGGCCGCTTAGAGGAATGTCCGTGCGTTTCGGGATGCCCCTCTTGCGTAGGTCCCACAGCGCCAGGGGAAGAACACGCGAAGGAGAGGATTGGCGAAGTATTGAGGCGACTCCGGAGCGCCGAGGGCGTCTACCGGTAGGCGCCTGCACGCGAAAGTGGCAAGAAGGGAAGGACATTTGCCCCGCAACGGCCGCTAGAACGCCATAGCCCCAAGAGGGCAAAGGCAAGCCCGAACACGGGTCGATTGCCTGTGTTCGGATGTTCCCCCAACGGCTATGATATGAGCTAGAAGGTAGCCTTCTACGAGCTGACGCACCCGGTGGGACGCGCGGGAGGTGAAGCATGGAAGTGGAGACCCACTGGTGGGTCTGTTCCGAGTGTCGGTATCTCCTTCAGGCCCGGTGGGCGCCCGAGGAGTGTCCGGGATGCGGGACCAAGTGCTCGTTCCTTGACGCAACTTGCTACGCCCCGGACTGTGGTGGGCCTCAGAACTCGGATCCGCGCGTGGTTCTCCAGAGCATCCTTCCGAGGGCTGCCTGGAAGTGACCGCGCGCAAAGATTGCCAGCCGGAGCGTGAAGTTGGCCGCTTGCGCGTGGGGCAAGCAAAAAGGATGCCCCTCGCAACGACCTACTCTCCCACACCGCTGCCAGTGCAGTACCATCGGCGCTGAAGCGTTTCACTTCCAGGTTCGGAATGGG
>JBMFPK010000364.1:0-2437 GCA_049969155.1 Chloroflexia bacterium
GGGGCCTTGGTTCCCAATACGACACTATGGCGGCTCGGCCGTCGGCGAGGCGGGGCTGGCGACGTTGGAAGGCGAAGCAACGGGCAGCGTGGCTCGGCCTACGGAGGAAGAAGAGCCAGGAGCCGAACGGATCTAGATACGCTGGTCGGAGAGGGGGTCTGCTCCTTGGTGGATGGAATACACTGTTGACGAGAGGGCTGAAAAAGGGAAACGGCGATGTCGAGGCCGGCCTACAACCCCTAGGTAGGCGACTATGGCTTCGGAGATCCCTTGCGCTCCGGCCCTTGAGGCGTCTTGGGGCCATGAGGAGCCGGTGCGCGGTACGGCTTCGGGGTAGGGGGCGCTCCTTCCCGGCCCCTCTGCGGCGTGGCGCGGCTCTTGCTCAGGGCACGGAGCGCTCGCTCGTGGCCGCGGCGCGAGTTTTCCAGCGCCCGTTGCAGTCCGGGCCGTGCCGCCTCCGGCGCACGCTCCAGCACCTGCTCCAGCACGAGCTGTTGCCGGCGTGTCAGCTCCAGAAGGCGCTCCAACAGCTGAAGTCGGTGCGGCTCCGGCACCTGCTCGATCTCCGCAGCGGCCGTCTCCGTCTCCCTGGCCAGGTCTGCAAGGAGCGAATCGGGGCAACCTCTGTCCGGACAGAGGCGCCGCATTTCGTCCAGCCGACGCTCCGCAAACTGGAGCCACAGCGCGGAGCGCTCCACGGCGTCCTGCGTCCAGCGCAGACGTACCCGCTCCATCCATCGCTTGACGGGGTAGAGGGGCTGACCCGGCAGGCTCCCTTCGGCAGCCCAGACGGTCCCACCACCCAGCAGGAACAAAGCAAGCAATGCGGAGAGCACCGCCCAGGCCCAGCGCAGCATCGGCCGGCGGTGCCTCCTTTCGCCGAGACGCTCCCGGATGCGCACGAGGCACGCCGGCCCGGGCTCTGGAGAAGGAAAGCGCTCCATACGGGCCGCGATCTCCAGCAAGGGGGCGACATCCGCCGCTTGCACTTCGGGCCGGCCAGAGCATTCCCCCCACGATGCCCGCCCCGAGCGCACCTCGTCCAAGCAAGCGGCAAGGACCTCTGCTCCCTCAGGAGCCTTGCGAACCCTGCTCGAGGGCCTTCTTTGCCCCATGCTCGACCTCACCTTCTTCCTGCTCCAGCAAGCGCCTGAGCTCGCGAAGTCCCCGATACTGGATCACCCGTACCGCCCCTTCGCTGCGCCCGATGATCCGCGCCACCTCGCCATGCGACAGCCGCTCCACAAAGCGCAGAATCAGCACCTGTTGCTGGATCTCGGGCAGGCGCCCTACGAGGCGCCGCAGCTGCTCCGCCCTCCACCGTTCCTCAGCAACCTCCTCCGGTCCGGCCGAAGATTCGGTGATCTCACGGGCGAGCCGTTCCGTGGGGCGACGACGCTTCCTTCGGAAATCATCCGCGACGCGCGCCGCGGCGACCCGGTAAAGCCACGCCGAAAACGGCAGACCCCGCTCACGGAAACGGGGGAGCGCCTCCAGGGCTCGCACAAAGACGTCCGCTGTCACATCCTCCGCCTCTTCCGCATCGCCCAGACGGTAGTATTCGTAACGGTAGACCGCGTGGGCGTACCGCCGATAGAGTTCTCCGATGGCTTCGCCGTCTCCACGTCGGGCTCGTTCCAACCAGTTGCGCTCCTGGTCTTCTCCGGTCACCGGCGCGCTCCACGTCCATCCGTTATGCAAACCGCCAATGGGGCGCGTTCGTTACGGCGTTGCTGTAACGTTTCCCCGACTGAAGCGGTTGTCTGATTAAAAGACCGAAAGGAGGTATGCCATGAAGTCGTATCTGTTTGCGGTTGTACTGGGGATCGCCCTCCTGCTACCGTCTCCGGTTGCTGCTGCTCCCTCTGTCAGCAGCGAGATCGTTCCCGCCATCCAGCCGGTCGGAATTCTGCCGGCACCCTACCCGCTCGCCACGACCGCTACGGTCACGGGAACTACGCATTTGACGGGAACCATCCGCATTGCGACCCTGCTTGCGACCTACTTCGACCGTGACGTTCAGGAAATCCTGGACCTCCACGCGCGAGATCTCGGGTTCGGCTGCATCGCCAAGGCGCTCTTCATCGCCGTCGAGGCGAACGTGCCTCTCTCCCAGGTGCTCGAAATGCACCTGTCGGGGATCGGATGGGGAGAGATCCGACAGAATCTGGGCCTCCCCGCCCAGATGCCCCATGCTTCCCTGGGACAGGTCATCGGGAAGGGGCACGGACCGAAGGGGAGCGACTGGGTGCCGCCCGGGCTCGCGAAGAAAGGGTTAACGCAGGAGAAACCGTTCAAGCAGCGCCTGACAGGCCGCTAGCGCGTCGCGTGCCCCATGGGGGAACGGCTTCCGGGCCGTTCCCCCTTTTCACCGCTACGAACCCTCCACGATCTCGATCGCACTGCGAATGGGGGCCGCTTGGCGCAGCATAGCCCC
>JBMFPK010000365.1:0-2421 GCA_049969155.1 Chloroflexia bacterium
CCTTTCTCACGGCCTGCGCCGTTCCTACAGGGCACGGCCTGCTACACCTCCTGATCATCGCTCGTCCGTACCTCCACACGCTCCGTACCTCTCTCGAGCGGCAGCGCCTGCCGGTGGACCTCCGCACGGCCGGGCTTGTCCTTGCCCTGGGGGTTGGCGGGGCAGCCGCGCTGTTCTCCTTTCGCCCGAAGTGGCTCCGTGCACTCGTGCGCGTGGAGAAGAGCAACGTGCGGCATGGCCTTGCGCTGTTGTGGCTCCTCCTGGTGATCGTATGCGGCCCGGTGCGGATGGCAGTTTCCCCTGCGCGCATCCAGGTCGAAGGGGAGTGGTTCCCGAACTTCGACCGACTGTCCTTCCTCCGGTTAGGGTGGTACCTTTCCCCGCCCGGCCTCCTACTGGGGATTGCCGGAGTGTGGTGGTGGCTGTCCCGGCGGCTGGAGGAGACGGCCCTTCCTTTCTTTCTGGCTTTCTTCCTCCAGTTTGCGCTTTACACGTACCGCACCTTTGCCGATCCGTACCATTTCTGGATGATGCGCCGCTACCTCCCGCTTGTGTTTCCGGTGTTGTCTATAGGTGCTGCGGTGGCCGTCTGGCGGGTGCGGATGGCTCCGCTGGGCCGCGCCGTCCGACGAGGGGGAGCGCTGCTCCTCGTTGCCCTGCTCCTTTTCCTCTTTGTGCGTGCCGATGCCCCGTTCGCTTCGCGCCGAGAGATGGCCGGAACGGCGGAAGCGCTGGCCGTGCTCGCCGCTCGCATCCCCAAAGGTGCCCCGCTCTTGATCGAGCATTTCGGACCCGCGCTTGCGACACCCTTGCGTTACCTCTATGGAAAAGAGGCCTACGCGCTTGTTCCGCCGGCCCCTTTCGAAGGACGGCGAACGAGGGAGATCCCCTGGGGGACCCTGTGGTCCGTGCTGGAGGAGTGGCCGCTGACGGATACAGTCTACCTGCTCCTGGAGCATGCTCCGAGCCTGTACCGTGCCGGTTTTTCCATCGTGGAGGAGGGACGGTTCACCCTGGACACCCGAACGACGGAAACGAGCTACGATCACCTGCCGCGCGCAGAGGTGGAGGTGCGCTCCAGCCAGGCGCTCTTGCGTGTCCGGCGGCTGCAAGATGCGCCGGAAGCTTTCTATCTCCGGCTTGCCGAGCCGAAATGGACGGGTGTCTGCACGGGGATCGAAGTGCGGTCCGCTCGGTGGCCGATGCGCCTTCGGATCGAAGCGGCCGGCTTCCGGCCGCAAGGGGTATCCCCAGCGCATCTGACCGTCCTCTGGCAGGGAGAACCGATCGGGAGAGCGGTTCTCGAGCCGACCTGGGCTTTCGAGGAGCTCACCTTCGAACTGCGCCTTTCCGGTGAAGTGGGGCGCCTGGAGGTGTGCAGCGACACCTGGGCGCCGCAGGAGTTCGGTTTCAGCGGACCGGTCGGGGAGGTAGGAATCCTCCTTCGCTCCCTCATGCTAGAGGAAGACAGATAGGACTTGCCCAAGGTGACTTCTCATCCCGGTTTCATCTTCCGCGGGTATTTTAAACATTTAGCCGTCCCGAGAGGGTGCCCACACGGGTTGCGATGCAGGAGGTGCTGACTTTGATCCAGGTCGAGGGGTTGACCAAGCGGTTCGGGCCCATCACGGCGATCCAGGATGTCACCTTTTCGGTGCGAAAGGGGGAGATCCTGGGTTTCCTGGGGCCGAACGCTGCGGGAAAGACGACCACTATGCGCATCCTCACGGGCTATCTGACCCCCACGGCCGGCCGGGCGATCGTGGCCGGATACGACGTGATGGAGGAGTCACTCGAGGCGCGCCGGCACGTGGGGTACCTTCCCGAGGATGTGCCGCTCTACCCCGAGATGACGGTGCGCGACTACCTGGCCTTTTGGGCCCGGTTGCGCGGTCTGGACCGCGCGGAAGCACGCATCCGGAGGGTGATCGAGCGGTGCGCGTTGGTGGGCTGGGAGCGTGCGCTGATTGGCCGGCTCTCCAAGGGCTACCGGCAGCGGCTTGGGCTCGCGCAGGCGCTGCTTCACGAACCGGAGGTGCTCATCTTGGATGAGCCGACGGGAGGGCTCGACCCCCGGCAGATCATCGAGGTGCGGGAGCTGATCCGCAGCCTGGCCGGCGATCATACGGTGATCCTGAGCACGCACATCCTTCCGGAGGTGAGCCAGACGTGCCAACGGGTGGTGATCATCCACCAGGGGCGCATCGTGGCCGAAGGGACCCCGGAGGAGTTGAACGCGCGTCTGAAGGGGAGCGACCAAGTGCTCCTCGAGGTAGGCCGGCCGGCGCCCGATGCGGCAGAGCAGATCCAGCGCATCCCCGGGGTCGTTCAGGTGCGGGAGAAAGCTCCGGGGCAATACGAGGTGACGTGTGCCCTGGGGCAGGACCTTCGTCCCGAGCTGGCCGCACTTGCCGTGCATCG
>JBMFPK010000366.1:0-2418 GCA_049969155.1 Chloroflexia bacterium
GCTAGCGATGGCCGTTCTGGCAAACCGATCCACGCGCATCGTCGTGCAAGGGATCACCGGCCGAGAGGCGGTCACTTTCACCCGGCATATGATCGACTACGGATCGCAGGTCGTGGCCGGTGTGACCCCGGGGAAGGGGGGCGGCACCGTCTACGGAGTGCCCGTGTACGACAACCTCCGGCAGGCGATCCAAAGGCACCCGGCAGAGGCCTCGGTGATCAGCGTTCCCGCAGCCGCAGTCCGGGAGGCCGCTCTGGAAGCGCTGGAACACGGCCTGAAGTTGCTCGTCATCGTCACGGAGCGCGTCCCGCGGCGGGACGTCGCCGAGGTCATCGCCTGGGCGCGGCACCAGGGGGCGCGCATCATCGGGCCGAATAGCCTCGGGCTCTTGCTGCCTGGCAAGGTCAAGATCGGCATGGTCGGGGGACCGGCGGAAGACGTCCGCCGCGCCTACACACCCGGGCCGGTTGCCGTGCTCTCGCGGAGCGGCGGCATGACAACCGAACTGGCGAGCCTTCTGACACAAACGGGCCTGGGCCAGAGCATCTGCGTCAGCATCGGCGGGGACCCGCTGGTGGGCACCACCTTCGTGGACCTGATGCCCCTCCTGGAGGAGGACCCGGAGACGCAGGCCGTGGTGATCTTTGGGGAACCCGGAGGCATGCAGGAAGACGCGCTGGCCGACTATGTGGCGACGCGCAAGCCCCGCCTTCCGGTCGTCGCCTTCCTCGCCGGACGCTTCGTGGACCGGATGCCCGGACAACGGTTCGGGCACGCCGCAGTGCTCGTCGAAGGCGACCGGGGCCGGGTGGAAGGCAAGGAACGCGCGCTCCGCGAAGCAGGCGTCCTCGTGGCACAACACCTCTCCGAAGTGCCGGTCCTGGTGCGTGAGGCGCTCGCGCGGCAGGGCAAGGAGGTCTGACGTGGGCATGTTCATCCGCATAGAGATCGACGCCACGCGATGCCCGGAACCCGCGGCTTGTGGGGTATGCACCCGCGTCTGCCCGGTGGACGTGTTTCGTCTGGAGGGCTCACGCCTCCTCACAGATCCGGAGAACGAGGATGAATGCACATTGTGCAACCTGTGCCTCGAGCAGTGTCCGCAGGGGGCATTGAGATTGCGCAAGCTGTACGAGGAGTGAGCGATGCGCCTGGTGAGAACACTCCTCTACGTGCCGGGGAACCGGCCCAACATGCTCGCCAAGGCTCCGACTCTGGGGGCGGACGCGTTGATCCTGGACCTGGAGGACTCGGTACCGCTTCCCGAAAAAGAGGCCGCGCGCGGGCTGGTCGCTCAGATGCTGCCCCAGATCGTCGGGGAGGGGCGGACAGTCTTTGTGCGGGTGAACTCCCCGGCCAGTGGGTTATGCGAACAGGACATCGCGGCCGTTGTGCAGCCCGGGCTGACCGGCCTCTGTCTGCCGAAAGTAGAGAACGTCGATTCCCTCAGGACCGTAGTTGCCTGGATGGCTCAGGCGGAGCAGGTGCGCGGCATTGCGGAGCCTCTCTCGATCCTGGTCACCGTCGAGACGGCGCTGGGCGTCCTGAAGGCCTACGCGATTGCCTCAGCTGACCCCCGCGTCGTGGGGCTGATCTTCGGCGGGGAAGACCTGGCCCTCGACGCGTGGCTCGTGCGCACGGAAGAGGCGACCGAACTGCTCTTCGCGCGCCAGTTCGTGGCCCTTGCCGCGCGTGCCGCCGGCGTCCAGCCGGTGGACATGGTCTACACGCGCATCGATGACGAAGAAGGCCTGATGCGGAACACGTTGGCCGGCCGGCAGATGGGGTACCGGGCCAAACAGGTCATCCATCCACGGCAGATCCCGGTGGTCAACCGGATCTTCTCCCCGAGCGAGGAAGAACTCGCCGAAGCACGCCGGGTCGTCGCCGCTGCTGCCGAAGCAGAACGAGAGGGTCGCGGGGCCATCGCGCTGGACGGGAAGATGGTGGACCGGCCGATCGTCGAGCGTGCCAGACGTCTTCTGGAACTTGCGGCGTTGCTGGAAGAAAAGACAGCCGGCCATTAGGCCGGCCTTGCGGGGCCGAGGGGATTCGAACCCCCGATCTCAGCCTTGACAGGGCTGCATGTTAGGCCTCTACACCACGGCCCCAGCGCGCGATATCATACCACAGGCGTGGCGCCCTGTCAAACGCGCAGCCCGACACCCTCTCATGTTCTGGCACGAACGGCGGCCCGAAACGCGGCTGAGGTGTGGCGGGCAGCTGTCGAGGCGATTTTGGGCCCCTCGCGGCCGGTCGGGGACCGCTGCGAGGGCCGATGCGGGATTCATCAGCGGATGTCAGCCCCCAGCACCGGCTCCGGCCCCCGATCACGGACGACGTAAGACAAGCGGCAGGAAAACGGTCAGCGGCTCGCTCTTCCAGAGCTGCAGCGCCAGGACGCGGCTCTCCGCGCCC
>JBMFPK010000367.1:0-2417 GCA_049969155.1 Chloroflexia bacterium
GGCCATTTCGCTCGTTACGCTGCGCGAGATCCTGGAAAGCCCGACGTTCCAGGAGCACCGGGGGGTGCTCAAGATCGCGCTCGGGCGCGACGTGTCGGGCCAGCCGGTTGTGGACGATCTGACCAAGATGCCGCACCTCTTGATCGCCGGGACGACCGGTTCGGGCAAGAGCGTCTGCATCAATGCGCTGATCGTCTCCTTCCTCTACCAGCACAGCCCCGAGACGCTGCGGCTGATCCTGATCGACCCCAAGCGGGTGGAGCTGAGCATCTTCCAGGACATTCCCCACCTGGCCTTTCCGGTGGTGACGGAGATCAACGGCCGGCGGTCGGGCACGCCGCTGGAGGCCGGCGAGGTCGACGCCCTCAAGGTGCTCTACTGGGCCACTCAGGAGATGGAACGCCGCTACCGCGTCTTTGCCCGGGAGGGCTTTCGGAACATCACCGGGTACAACAAAGCGGCGAGGGCCGAAGCCAACCCGAACCTGCCGGTCATGCCGTTCATCGTGGTCGTGATCGACGAGCTGGCGGACCTCATGATGGTGGCCCCGGAAGAGGTCGAGACGATGATCTGCCGGCTCGCGCAGCTGGCGCGCGCGACCGGGATCCACCTCGTGCTGGCCACGCAGCGGCCGTCGGTGGACGTGGTGACCGGCCTGATCAAGGCAAACTTTCCTTCGCGCATCTCGTTCGCCGTTTCCTCCTCGGTGGACAGCCGGGTCGTGCTCGACATGGTCGGGGCGGAGCAGCTGCTCGGCCGGGGGGATATGCTCTACATGGCACCCGATGCGCCCAAGCCGGTGCGGATCCAGGGAAGCTACGTCTCCGACGAGGAGATCGAGCGTGTGGTCGCCTTCTGGAAGGAGCAGCGCCCGGAGCCCCCTCAGCCGGTTTCGCCGGTGCAGCTGAGCATGCCGCTAGCCTGGCGGGAAGAAAAGGAAGAGGAGCTGGAGGACGAGCTCCTGCCGGAAGCCATCGCCCTGGTGCGCAAGCGGCGGCGGGCATCGGCGGCGCTCCTCCAGCGTCGGCTGCGGGTCAGTTACAACCGCGCGGCCCGGCTGATCGAGCTCCTGGAGCGGAAGGGGATCGTCGGCCCGGAGGAGCAAGGGCGCTCGCGAGAAGTGTATCTCCCTCCGGAGGATCCGCTAGAATAGCCTTTGCAGGGGTTGGGATGGAGTCGTCTGTAGCCTCGGAACCGGGAATTGCCCTCTGGTTGGCCAGCGCCTGTCTGCTCGGGTGTGCGACCCGCTACGATGGCGGTCATTGTGCCTTTCCCGCCTTGGTCGAGATGGCTGCCCGCGGGCTTGTACTCCCCTTTTGCCCGGAGGTCGCGGGAGGCTTGCCAGTCCCCCGGCCGCCCGCGGAGTGCTGCGGCGGCGATGGGAACGGTGTGCTCGCCGGGATGGCACGGGTGCGCACGGCTCAGGGGGTGGATGTGACCGAAGCCTTCCTGGCCGGTGCGGAGCGGGCTTTGAGCGTGGTGCGGCGGCTGGGGATCCGCCGGGCCGTGCTGAAGGAGTCCAGTCCGTCCTGCGGCGTGCACTGGGTCCACGACGGGAGCTTCGAGGGGCGCCTCGTGTCCGGGTGCGGTGTGACCACCGCGCTGCTGCGTCGCTACGGGATCGATGTCTGCTCGGAAGAGGAGTGGCTGAGGGTACACGGGGGCTCCGCGGGGAAGCGCTGAGGGTGCCCCTGGACGCCCTACCGGGAGCGGATCAGGCGGGGCAGAGCCTCCAGGCGAGCAGGAACATCGGCACGCCGGCGGCGGCGATGGCCAATCCCAGGCTGATCGCGCGTTCGCGCTCCTGGAAGCGGCGACGGCGTTCCGCCTCCCGTTCTTCGGGGGATGGGAGGTAGGCCGGTTGGCGTGGGCGCCTCTGGGCACGGGGATCGGTCGGAGCGCGCCCTCCCAGCAGAGCCACCGCCCCTCCGGCGACGATCACGAGGACGGAGCCGTAGAAGAAGGCGTCGGAGAAGCCACAGGCGGTCCGCGTGCCGCGTCCCAGGGCGTAGAGGGCCGTGAGGAGGAGCGCTGCGCCGAAGCTGGTCCCGGTGATGCGGGCGTAATACCCCAGGGTGCGGAGGAAGCTCGACATCGGCATCTCCCCTATTCGTGGCGTCCACCCCAGAGGGTGAGCCAGAACCGCTCATCGGCCTGGAGAGGCTCCAGGTCCGGATCCCGGCGCAGCCAGTCGGCGCTTTCGGGCAGCCGTTTGACGGCCTGGCGGATGCGCTCCAGCGCTTCCTCGGGTCGACCCTGCAGCATGGCCAGCACGGCCTGTCCCCACGGGTCTCCCCTTTCCAGCAAGCGGGCCGCCTTACGCAGGTACTGCTGGGCGGAAGGCATCCCGCGCCGGGAAAGGAGGCCGGCCAGCCGCAGATAGGGCCAGGGGTCCTCGGGGTCGCATTCGATGGCCC
>JBMFPK010000368.1:0-2415 GCA_049969155.1 Chloroflexia bacterium
CTGGGCGAGCGCCAGACCCTGCGCGCGGAGGGCAAGAGCACGATGTACCGGGACCCGCAACAGCACCTTGTGTTCGACGAAGGAGGTGAGAAGCAATCATGAGCGAAACCCTCAAGCCCTGGTACGCGGTCGCTACCCCTCACGAGGACATCCGCGAGGGACGCCTCGCCGAGGCCGTCTTCGCCGCGAACCTTTGGGCCGTTCACCAGGGGACGGCCCCCGAGGTTTACCTCGACCCCGAGGAGTTCTTTCGGAAGACTTACCTCACGACTGGCCTGTCTACGGTGCTGAGCCGGGTCGCGGGGGCGATGTCTGGTGGGGGCGAATCGGGCGATCGGATCATCAGTCTCCAGACCGCCTTTGGCGGCGGCAAGACGCACACGCTGGTTGCCCTGTGGCACCTGGCGAAGCACGCCGATCGGCTGAAGAGGTCGCCTCACGCGGAGGGACTTCGGAAAGCCCTCGGCGGGACGTTACCGGAGAAAGTAAAGGGTGTGGCTGTTTTCACGAACCAGACCTGCGACGCAACCCAAGGACGCAAGGTCGAAGACGGGGTTCACCTCCGCACGCTTTGGGGCGAGCTGGCCTACCAGCTCGGCGGGAGAGCGCTCTACGAACGCGTGCGGGCCAACGACGAGAGCCAGCGCGTGCCCCAGGGGCTCTTCGTTGAGGTCCTGCGGGAGGCCGCTCCTTGTCTGATCCTGCTCGACGAGCTGGCCGACTACTGCGTGGGCGCAGCGGCCGTGCCGGTGGGAGATACGACTCTCGCCGACCAGACGATTTCCTTCATTCAGCAGTTGACCGAGGCCGTGCAGCAGGTGCCCGGGGCTGTCGTGGTCGCTACTCTGCCGGCAAGCAAGTACGAGGTCGCCCAGAGCGAGAAGGGGCAGGAAGCCTTCGTGACACTGGAGAAACGCTTTCAGCGCCTCGGGGCCGATATCAAACCCGTCGCCGACGAGGAGATCTACGAAGTCGTCCGAGCCCGCCTGTTCGAGTCGATCGTGCCCGAAAGCGACCCGGACTATCCGAAGGAGGTTGCCCAGGTTTATCAGGCGATGTATGCAGCCCACGCCGGCGAAGTCCCTTCCGAGGTCACGAAGGGCACCTATCGCGAGTTGATCGAGCGCGCCTACCCGTTCCATCCGCTGCTTATCGACGCCCTCTACACCCGCTGGGGTAGCCACCCGGATTTCCAGCGGACACGGGGCGTGCTGCGGCTGCTCGCCAGCATCGTCGGCGACCTCTGGAAGCGTCGGCATGGCAACACCCAGACCCAACACCTCATCCAGCCGTGCCATATCCGCTGGTCCATTGATGCTCTGCAGGCCGCCCTGACCCGCCTCTGGGGACCGGCGTACCAGTCGGTGGCGGCGGCCGACGTGATTGGCGAGCGGTCCAACGCCGGCATCTTCGACGAGGAGCGCGGGGGTGACTACCGGAGCGAGGCTATCGGCCAGGGGCTGGCGGCCGCCATCCTGCTCGGCTCGTTCGGCGGCCAGGGCGCCCGGAGCGGGTTCACCTCGAAGGACCTGAAGCTCGCGTGCTCCCGGCATGGCTTGAACTGGAACTACATAGACGGGGCTTTGTTAGAACTGGAGAACCGCTGCTTCTACCTCCACGCGACGACGGCCGGGAGCCTCGGGAAGCGCTACTGGTTCGGAACGAAGCCCACGCTCAACAAGCTCGTCGTCCAGTACCGCCAGCAGATGGCCAGGGAGAACTTTGACGGGGCGATCCTCGAGGACCTGCGGACCGAATCGCAGAAGGGCGCGCTGGCCGGCGCCACCTGGCGTGTGATCGTTGATCCTGCAGAGGACTTGCCGGAGCAGAAGTCGCTCACCTTGCTCGTCCTGCCACCATCGCTCGCCTGGGACGAAAACGGCGGGGCGAAGGACGCGATCCAGGAGCGTGTGAAGGCGATCAGCACCCGGTGCGGAGGAAAGGACCGCCTCTACCGGAACACACTTCTCTTCCTGGTGGGAACCGCTCGGGGTTTGAGCAAACTGCGGCAGGCACACCGGGAGCGGGCGGCTCTGGAGGGCGTGTGCCGGGATTACTGGGATCAGCTCGACGAGGAGCAGCGCGAAGATCTCACAAAACGCCTCGACGCCGCGCGCAAGGCCGCGCTGGAGGCCCTTGGCCCTGCCTACATCGTGGTTCTTCGAGTGCGCGGGCAGGAGGTCGAGCCGTGCGTGCTCTCGGACGCGCGCCGGACTTTCCAGGAACACCTCGACTATTTGTGGACCACGCTCGTCGAGGACGACGAGTGGATTCTCCGGCGCGTTGGCTCCGTGACGCTGGAGAGCACCGGCCTGATCCCCAAGGAAGGGGGGCTGCGCCTCAAGGATGCCGTCGAGGCCTTCCTCCGGTTCACGGACAAGCCCATGGTCGGGGCCAAGGAGGCGGTGACCGCAG
>JBMFPK010000369.1:0-2414 GCA_049969155.1 Chloroflexia bacterium
AAGTTTCAGCGTGCGGACGGTCGGGAAGTGGTGCTTGAGCGTTGGCCGGGGGAAGCGGGTCATCTACCGAAGGGTGCACTACAAAGGGGAGGTGCCGGTGAATGTGATCGGGGTGTGGAAGAGAGGGTGGGCGGAGCCGTTGTGGGTCATGACCGACCTGGAGCCCGAGGAAGGGTTGCAGATCTACCTCCAGCGGATGAAGATCGAGCAGACCATCCGGGACTTGGCGTCTAATGGGTATAGAGCGGCAAATGAACAAGCGGCAGGAGTATATGGAGAAGGTGGTGGCTTTGCTCCTGCTGGTGTATGCCGTGGGGCTGTTTGTGGGGGAGAACCTACGGGATTCCCTCTACGCCGAGCCGGCGGCAGCCTCGCAAGGGGCCCCGGAGCAAGGGTCTCCTTCGGGCAAGCCGGGCCGGAAATGCCTTCCGGGCTGTTTGTGTTACTCAAGCGGAAATACGCGCTCCCCACCACCGAATGGCAAGCCATTCTGACTGCCGCATTGTTATCCTTCCTTACAATGGTGCAGGGCCATGTCCCACCTCCTGTCTGAACTTCAGAATACTGCTGCTTGACACGCTTCTGCCCCCGTGCTAAAATAAAATCGCTTCTCCGAGCCATCGGTCCTGTCGGACAAACCCAAGGCCGGTGGCCGGCGGGTACCCGAAGGGTACCCCGAGGGTGTCGCTGGAAACGGCGGTGCCTCCCATGCTCGGAAAGGAGAAGCTCGGATGCGTCTCCTTTTCCGAGGAGACGTCTCTTTTTGTGCAGCCGGACGGGAGGTGCCTCAAGAAAGGCGTGCTGGACATGGGCAGCTTCGTTCAAGCCATCCATCGCCTCCTGGCCGGTGATCCCGAATTGTGGGGGATCATCCTCCTTTCCCTCCGCGTTTCCGGCACAGCCCTTCTGATCGGCGCCTTGCTCGGCGTACCTCTGGGTGCCTTCCTCGGCCTGAAGCGCTTCTTCGGGCGGAGGCTCGTGATCGCGCTCCTCTATACAGGCATGGGCCTCCCACCGGTCGTCGTCGGACTCCTGGTCTACCTCCTCTTCTCCCGGAGCGGCCCGCTCGGTTTCCTCGGCTGGCTCTTTACCCCGCGCGCGATGGTGCTGGCGCAGACCCTCATCTGCTTGCCGGTCATCGTCGGCTTCGCGATGGCGGCAGTGCTCGGGGTCGACCCGGCCCTGCGCCAGCAGCTGCGCGCCCTGGGGGCTACCGCCTGGCAATCGACCTGGGCTGTGGTGCGCGAGGCCCGCACCGGCATCATCGTCGCCCTCGTCGCAGGCTTTGGCAGCATCATCTCGGAGGTCGGTGCCGTGATGCTTGTCGGGGGCAACATCCAGGGCAGCACCCGCGTCCTCACCACCGCTATCGTGCTAGAGACGCGCCAGGGGCATTTCGATACCGCCCTCGCCTTCGGCCTTGTGCTCCTTCTGATCGCGTTCGCCATCAACGGGCTTGTACTGGCCCTGCAAGGAAAGAGCGTGGAACGATGACGTTTCCCGGCGAGGAAGCCTTCCGCTTGGAAGGTGTCCGAAAACGGTACGATAACCGCGAGGTCCTGCGCATCGATCAGCTCTCCATCTTCAGCGGCGAGATCTTCGGCCTCGTGGGTCCCAGCGGCGCAGGAAAATCGACCCTCCTGCGGCTGCTGAACTTCCTGGAACCGGCGACCACCGGCCGCATCCTCTACCGCGGCCGGCCGCTCGACGGACGCGTTCCCCCCGAAACCCTCCGGCGCATCACCACGGTCTTCCAGCGCCCCCTCCTGCTTACCGGCAGCGTGGCCTACAACGTTGCCTTCGGACTGCGCCTGCGCGGCCTTCGCAACACGCAGCCTACTGTCGAGGCCATGCTCCGCCGCGTGGGCCTCCTGCACCTGGCACGCGCCCCCGTGCATACCCTCTCCGGAGGAGAAGCCCAGCTCGTCGCGCTCGCACGGGCCCTCGTGCTCGAACCGGACGTGCTGCTGCTCGACGAACCAACCGCGAACCTCGATCCCTACCACGTCGGCCTCATCGAGGAGATCGTATGCAGAGAGAATCGGCAGCGAGGCACCACCGTCGTGTGGGTCACCCATCATGTCTTCCAAGCCCGCCGCGTCGCCCATCGGGTAGGGCTGCTGCTCGGCGGCCAACTCGTCGAGGTCAACGAGACCCGTTCCTTCTTCGAGCAGCCGCAGGATCCCCGTTCCGCGGCCTTTGTCCGAGGGGAGATGGTATACTGATGACGCTCTACGATGCCTACCAGAGGCCGATCGACTATCTGCGGGTTTCGGTGACGGACCGCTGCAACCTCCGTTGCGACTACTGCATGCCCCCGCAGGGCGTGCCCTGGCGGGATCATCGGGACGTGCTGAGCTTCGAGGAAATTGTGCTCGTCGTGCGCGTGGCGGCGGAGCTGGGCATCCGCAATG
>JBMFPK010000370.1:0-2385 GCA_049969155.1 Chloroflexia bacterium
CGGCGGACCTTGCGGTCAGCCGGGCGGGCGCTTCTACCCTGGGGGAGCTGCCCGCGGCCGGCCTGCCGGCAGTGCTCGTGCCGTATCCGTTCGTGCACCAGGAGGAGAACGCGCGCTACCTCGTGCGCCACGGCGCTGCGGTGCAACTCTCGGATGCCTGCCTGTACGGCCCCGATGGAGCCCCCAGCGCAGATGCCCTGCTGGAGGTCGTGTTGCCGCTCCTCGAGGACCGGGAACGGCGCGAACGGATGGCGGCTGCCTGCCGGACACTTGCCCGGCCGGATGCAGCCCAAGCGATCGTCGCTCAGCTCTTTGCACTGGCTGAACGAAGGTAAGGGACACTATGGGGCCCGGAGCTCGCTCGATCCTGGATACGACCATCACCAACGCGGAATTGCTCGCGCTTCTTGTGCTGCCGTTCGCCATCTACGGGCTGCGCCGCGGATGGCAAGAGGAGGGCTACACGGCCATCGGCCTCGCTTTGGCGATCTCCGGAATGGGGCAGGGCTTCGGCCGTTTCCTGGTGCTCCTGCTGAACAAGGTGATCGGGGTCTTCCCTCTGGGGGTCGCCCTGGTGACCGGCCGGGCGCCCGAAGAGTGGCCCGAACTGGGCGGAGAGGTGATCCCGCCCGATCACCCCGTGACCCAGGTCGTCGTCTTCCTGGTGATGGCTGCGGTCTGCTATCGGGCGGGAACGATCCTGGGTCGCCGACGGGCCGTCGGGGTGATCGGCCGGTTGGGCGGCGCGATCTTCGGAGCACTGAACGGCTTCTTCATCCTGGCGCGCGTTTTCGCGCTGCTCCACCCGCTCGAGGAGACGACCACCGTGCGACTGCCCACGCTGACCATCCTTGGCCTGCGGGCGGAGACGCTGAGCAACCTCGTGACCGGTATGTTCGCGGTGATCCTTGTGGTTTTCCTGCTGCTCGCCTGGCTGCAGCGGCGGCGCGCTCGGGAGTGACCGATGGCTGCCCGACCTGAGGAAACGATCGCTGTCCTGGAACCCGATCGTGCGCTGTCCGAGCGGGATGCCATCCACCTAGTGGGCATCGGCGGAGCCGGAATGAGCGCGATCGCGCGGGTGCTGTTGGGGCGCGGCTACCGCGTGTCCGGCTGCGACCAACGGGACTCACCCATGTTGCAGGCACTGGAGCGGGCGGGGGCGTGCGTCTATGTGGGGCACGACGCATCTCACCTGCAAGGGGTTTCCCTGGTCGTTGCGAGCTCGGCAGTCCCATCGTACCATCCCGAACTGGTCGAGGCCCGGCGGATGGGCCTTTCCGTATGGCACCGAGGGGCCATGTTGCGGGCGCTCACAGAGGGTTACTACTGCATCGCCGTGGGCGGCATCCACGGCAAGACGACCACCACCGCCCTGATCGTGCTCCTGCTCCGTGCCGCAGGTCTGGACCCTTCCTTCATCGTGGGAGGTGAGGTCCCGGAGCTCGGCGGAAACGGCCATGCCGGGAAAGGGCCTGCGTTTGTGATAGAGGCCGACGAGTACGATCGTACTTTCCTTGCCCTGCGGCCCGATGTCGCCGTGGTGACCAACGTCGAGTGGGAGCATGTGGACTGCTACCCGGACCCCGAGGCCATCCACGGGGCTTTCGCCGAATGGATCACGCAGGTTCCTGCACAGGGGCGCGTCTACCTGTGTCGGGATGACCCGGGCGCGTGGAGCCTGCCCCGGCCGCAGGCACGTCTCCTCGTCTATGGCCTGCATCCCGAGGCCGATTGGCGTGCGGCAGATGTACAGGCCACGCAGGAGGCTACCGAGTTCTCCGTGCTGCTACACGGAGTGCCGTTCGGCCGCTTCCGGATTCGGCTCCCGGGAGAGCATAACGTGCGCAACGCGCTGGCCGCGCTCGCCGTGGCTGCGGACGAAGGGATCCACGCCAGGGTCGCCCACGCCGTGTTGGCCGAGTTCGCGGGTGTGGCCCGGCGTTTCCAGGTCCTGGGTGAGGCGGACGGCGTCACGGTGGTCGACGATTACGCGCATCATCCCACTGAGATCCGTGCGACGCTGCGTGGCGCCCGCCAACGCTACCCAGACCGTCGGCTCGTCGCCGTTTTCCAGCCACATACGTTCACCCGTACCCGGGCCTTTGCCGACCGCATGGCCGCCGCCCTCGACGAGGCCGACCAGGTGCTCGTAACGGAGGTCTACGCGGCGCGGGAGAGCGACCCCGGGGACATCACAGGAGCCGCGGTTGCAGCGGCGGTTCCCAGAGGGGCCGGATTCTCCCCGACGTTGGAGGAGGCTGCACGGTGGTTGCTGCACCGCTTGAGGCCCGGGGACGTGCTGTTGACGATCGGCGCCGGGGACGTGACCGGTCTGGGGCCCCGCCTCCTGGACGCGTTGCGTCTGACGCAGAGGGCGGCAGC
>JBMFPK010000371.1:0-2382 GCA_049969155.1 Chloroflexia bacterium
ATGCCACCGGCGCGGGAGACGCCTTTGCTGCGGGCTTTATCGCCGGCGTATACCTGGGCTGGTCCCTGGAAAAGACCGCGCGGCTGGCCAATGCCGTGGGAGCCCTCTGTGTGACGGGCATCGGTGCCTCGGGCAAGGTCACCTCGCTCGAAGAGACCCTGGCCTTTATGGAATCCGCACGCGTGCGCAAACCGTAGCGTGCCCGGAGGAAGTCGATGGAGAAGTACGGTTACCGTTTCTCGTTCGGTCCTTGGAACATCCACGAGGGCGCCGATCCTTTCGGCCCACCCGTGCGTCCCCCCCGCTCCTTCGAACAGAAACTGGCCGCCTACCGGGAGCTAGGGTTCGATGCGGTCCAGTTTCACGACGACGACGCCGTTCCCGGCCTGGACGAACTCTCTCCGGGGCAGATCAGTGCCCGTGCCCGTGACGTCCGAAGGCTCCTGGAGGAAAACGGCCTGGTCGCGGAGTTCGTCGCCCCGCGTCTTTGGGAGCACCCGATGACGGCCGACGGTGCCTTCACGGCGAACGACCCGAAAGCCCGCCAGTATGCGATCGAGCGGGCCAAAAAGGCGGCCGATATCGCGCGGGAACTGGGTACCGATCTGATGGTCCTCTGGCTCGCCCGGGAGGGGACCTACCTCCGGGAGGCCAAGGACGCTCGGGAGGCCACACTCCGGCTGCTCGAGGCGCTGAACAGCCTCCTCGACTACGACCCGAAGCTGCGGATCGCCATCGAACCCAAGCCGAACGAGCCGATGGACGTCGCCTACATCCCCACGATCGGCCACGCGTTGGCGCTGGGCGCGCAGAGCTCGGACCCCGGGCGCGTCGGCGTGCTCGTGGAATCCGCCCACGCGCTCCTGGCCGGCCTGGATCCGTCGGACGAGATGGCGTTCGCGCTGGCTTTCGGGAAACTTTGGAGCGTGCACCTGAACGACCAGAACGGCCTAAAGTTCGACCAGGACCGGGCGTTCGGCGCTGTGGACTTGCGGCGCGCCTTCAACCAGGTCCGCGTGCTGGACGAGAACCGCTACTGGGAAGTGGGCATGGTCGGAATGGACGTCAAGGCGCTACGCACCCAGCCGACCGAGCTCGCGACGAAACACCTGCGGAACAGCCTGAACCTCTTCCTCCGGCTTGTCGGGCTCTTCCGCTCCCTGGACCAGCAGGCGGTTCAGCGGCTGATCGCGGCGCGCGACTACGAGGAGCTGGATTGGCTCATCCTGAATCACCTGATGGGTGCCTGAACGCTGCGGGAAAGCCTTCGGCCTGCGCGAAAAACGGATGTTCTCGAAGGGCTCCTGTTTCGATCGGCATTCACCTTCGCCGACTCAGGAGCCTTCCATTTTGCAGAGGGGGGCCGGGGGGGTTGCACAGAAAGCGCCTGGCGTGGTAGAATTCTTGCAAGAATGCTGAGACGGCCGCTCAGTGTTGCCCACGCTCAAGAGGAGGCAGCAACGATGCCGCAGAAACACGATCGCCGGATCGGTCTGTTCACCTACGAGCTGGGAGGAGACCCCAACAGCCTCCCTTTGTGGATCGGGGTCGGTGACGCCGCACGGCAATACCAGGTCAACCTGTTTTGCTTTCCTGCCAATCCCGTCCGGTCACCGCTGGGCTTCGAAGCCCAGGCAAACGTCCTCTACGAACTGGCCGATCCGCAACACTTAGACGGGGTCATCGTCTGGGGCGGAATTCTGGGCGTGCACCTGGGAGTGGAGGAGTTCGGGCGCTTTTGTGAGCGCTTCCGGCCCGTGCCCGTTGTCAACGTCGGGATGGTGCTGCCGGGGTACCCCAGCGTCCTAGTCGACAGCTATGGGGGTACCCGTGCTCTCGTGTCCCATCTGATCGAGGCTCACGGGTGCCGGCAGATCGCCTACATCCAGGGTCCCCCGGGCTCCCCCGAAACTGTCGACCGGTACCGAGGCTACCGCGACGCCCTGGAGGCACACGGACTGCCGGTCGATCCGCAGCGGGTCGCCCCGGGGGATTTCAAAAAGCCCGCGGGCATCCACGCTGTGGACCTGCTGCTGGACGAGCGGAAAGTGCAACTGGACAGCCTGGTGGCTGCCAACGACGTGATGGCCCTCGGAGCGATGGAACGCTTGCTCGAGCGCGGTTTTCGCGTGCCGAGCGACATCCTCGTCTGCGGTTTCGACGATATCGAGGAGAGTGCCTGCTCAGCACCTTCCCTTACAACCGTGCGCCAGTCGTTCCGCCGGATCGGGCAGCGAGCGGCACAACTGTTGCTCGCCCTGCTTGCCGGCGACCAGGTACCGATGGAGGAGGTTGTACCGGCAGACCTGATCCTCCGACGCTCGTGCGGCTGCTTCTCACCGACGGTCGCGCTCGCCGCGGCCGGCCCGCTTCCCGAGACAC
>JBMFPK010000372.1:0-2372 GCA_049969155.1 Chloroflexia bacterium
CGGAAAGCGAATGCACCACGTTCGTCCCGGCGCCGGACATCTCGGCGATCCCAGCGGCGTTGTCCGTGATCGGGCCGAAGGCATCGGCGGTCATGATGTAGCCGATCAGGAGGTCCGTGCCGATGTTCACCCCCACAATGGCCAGAAGCGAGCCGTGTGCGACGACGAACGAGACGCACACCGAGAACACGATCATCAGGATGGAGGCGAGCGGGCTCTGCAGGCCTGCCGCAAGCCCGGTGATCACGTTCAGCGCCGCGCCGCGCTTGGAGGCCTGGGCGATGCGCCGCACGGGCCGGCCTCCCGCGCCGGCGTAGTAACGGGTAAAGATCGAGACCACGAGCGTCGTCAGGACCCCCAGGAAGCAGGCCAGGAAGATCGAGTCGTCGTGCAGCAGGAAGTGGCACAGGAGCCAGGAGCCGAGCGTGGCCGCCACGGCGTTCACCCCCATGCCGATCTGGAAGGCCGCTTCCGGCCGGGCCCTGCGCATCTGGCGCATCGCCAGGATCCCGATAAGCGAAGAAAGGAGCCCTACCGACTGCAGCAGCAGCGGGAAAAAGACCACCCGTTCCCCGTAGACGGAGAGGTATAGCAGCGACACGATGGTACCGGTGATGATGTCGTCGGAAAGGCTCTCGAACAGGTCGGAGCCCCGGCCGGCGCAGTCCCCCACGTTGTCGCCTACCAGGTCCGCCACCACCGCCGGGTTGCGCGGGTCGTCCTCGGGGATGTTTTTCTCCACCTTCCCCACGAGGTCCGCCCCGACGTCCGCCGACTTGGTGTAGATCCCTCCACCGATTTGGGCAAAAAGCGCAGCCAGGCTCGCCCCGAAGCCAAACCCCACCAGCGGCGCAGGATCGCGGAAGATCCCGTACAGCACCGCCAGGACGAGCACGCTAAAGCCGGTGATGGAGAACCCCATCACCGCGCCACCGCCGATCGCGCTGAAGAATGCCTGCACAGGGGAATCGGTGGCCAGGTCCGCCGTCTTGGCGTTCGCCCGCACCGCAGCGTTCATCCCCAGGAGGATCGTGGTCAGGGAGGTCAACACCCCCAGGCAGAAGGTGAGGGTGACCCACGGCCCGAGCATCAGGTAGATCCCCACGGCCAGGATCGGCGCCACAAACAGGATGGTGCGCAGCTGGCGCGTCAGGTACGCACGGACTCCTACGGCGATGTCGCCCGCGATTTCGGCCATACGCTGGAAACGGATCTTGGCCCGACGGAAAGAAAAAAA
Source organism: Chloroflexia bacterium (assembly GCA_049969155.1). Classification (GTDB taxonomy): domain Bacteria; phylum Chloroflexota; class Chloroflexia; order DTKN01; family DTKN01; genus DAOTVY01. The sequence goes on from JBMFPK010000372.1 coordinate 1,238, forward strand.
GAGCGTGGTCGCCACCGAGATGGCCAGAAGGCTGCTCAGGATCGGAACGGCCAAGAGCGACATCGGTTTCACCCCATCTTTTCGCTGCGGATCCGTCAAGCTAACGCGATGCCCGGTCCGTCCTCCGGGCCTCCACCAAAATGCTCGGAATCCCATGCCTCCGCCTGCCCCGCAGCCCGCCAAGAAAGAATGAAGCCCGCCCCCTACCGGCAGACGGACTAGACCTCATATTCTTGCGCTGCGGTGCTTCGCGCTGGCATTGTAGCACGGAACCCGGGCCTGTCAAGTCCGCACTGCGAGACCAATCATAAAATGGCCGGGCGGGCTCTATTGGACCACGGCAGGCACTAGGTCCAGCACGACCAGCTCCGGCGGACAGAAGAGCCGGACGCGCGGCGTGAACCAGAAACCCTCCATCCCGATCCCGCGGCTCACGTACAGCGCCGTGGGCCCTACCCGGTACAGGCCGGCCTCGAAACGTTTCCCGTAGGCCGAGAGCGTCACGAACGCCCCGTAGATCGGCAGCCGCACCTGACCACCGTGGGTGTGGCCCGCGAGATACAGCACCACCCCCTCCTCGGCGGCCACCTCGATCAGGTCGGGGTTGTGGTACAGGAGGACCGCGGGCACGCCCTCCGGCACGGCGCTCATCAAGCGCCGCAACACCTCCCCGTCCCGTGCGCGCCCCCGGTCGCTCACGCCCACCAGGTATAGGGGCGGCACTTCCCGCACACGGTCTTCCAGCAGTTCGATCGGGAGCCCGGAAAACAGGGCCCGCAGATCTTCCGGGGTATCCACGTTCCCGGCGACGGCGTAGACTCCCAAAGGGGCGCGGAGCTGCCCCAGCAGAGCGCGCGCCTCCTGCACGGCTCGGGGGTCGTCCTGGAAAGCCAGATTCAGGTAGTCGCCCGTGAGGACGATGAGGTCCGCTCGCTCGCGCTCGAGGGCAGCCAGAAGCGCCGCCTCGCGCCGCGTGGTCCGTTCCAGGTGCAGGTCGCTCACCTGGGCCACGCGCACAGGGCGCGCAAGTCCGGGGAGCGCAACCTCCACGTGGGTGACGCGCAGGTCGAAGGGCGCGATGTAGAAGGCGTAAACCACGCCGATCGAGACGATTCCCTGGAAGGCCAGACAGGCC
>JBMFPK010000373.1:0-2359 GCA_049969155.1 Chloroflexia bacterium
GCAACGTCGCGATGGACGCAGCGCGCACGGCCCTGCGCCTCGGGGCGTCGCATGTGGCGGCGGCGTGCCTGGAGAGCCGCGAGAAGATGCCTGCAAGCCCCCAGGAAATCGCCGCAGCGGAGCGGGAGGGGGTGGAGATCCTTCCTTCGCGCACTTTCCTGGAGGTGACAGGAGACGGCTGGGTCACCGGGGTACGGGCCGCGCTCGTGAACTTCCGCGGCTTCTTACCTAGCGGCCGGCCCGACATGGACGTGATCCCCAATACGGAACATCACCTTCCGGCAGATATCGTCGTCTTCTCTATCGGGCAGGCCGTGGGCCTTTCCTTCATCCCGCCCGACGGCCGTATCGGGGTGACCCGTGCCCGTACGATCGATGCAGACCTGAGGACTCTGGCCACCGGCCGGCCCGGTGTCTTTGCCGCCGGCGATGCCGTGACGGGCACCGCGTTCGTGATCGAGGCGGTGGCAGCGGGCCATCGCGCTGCGGAGAGCATCCACCGCTACCTCCAGGGCCTGCCGCTGGAGCCGCCGCCCAAGCCTCCCCTCCCGGTGGTGCACCTGAGCGAGGAGGAGCTCGCCGAGCGGCGGGCGCGTGGTGAGATCCACGGCCGTGGCCGCGTCCCCATGCCCGAGCTGCCCCTGGAACAGCGCTTTCGACGGGACGAGCGAACCGGGGAGTTCGTCGAGGTCGAGCGAGGCTACACTCCGGAGCTCGCCCAGGAGGAGGCTGCCCGGTGCCTCCAGTGCGCCCTTTGCTCGGAGTGCCTTTCCTGTGTCTACGTCTGCCAGGCGAAAGCGGTTCACCACGAGGATGTCGAACGGCTGGAGGAGATCGAGGTCGGGGCCGTAATCCTGGCTCCAGGGTACGATCTTTCGGACCCGCGCACCTACCAGGAGTACGGCCTTGGCCGGTACAGGAACGTCGTGACTTCGCTGCAGTTCGAGCGACTGCTCTCCGCCTCGGGCCCCACACGCGGCCACGTGCTTCGCCCTTCGGACGGACGACAACCGGAACGGGTGGCCTGGCTCCAGTGTATCGGGTCACGCGACCAACACCACGCCTACTGCTCTTCGGTCTGCTGCATGTATGCCATGAAGCAGGCGGTCATCGCCAAGGAACACCACCCTTCCCTCCAGGCCCACGTCTTTATGATGGACGTGCGCGATTTCTCCAAGGGATACAGCGAGTACTTCCGCCGTGCCCGCGACCGCTACGGCGTGGCCTTCACGCGCTGCCGCATTTCCTCCGTGAAGGAGGACCCGACGACAGGCGACCTCCTGCTCGCGTATCAGGAGGGGAACGGGCCGATGCGGGTCGAGCGGTTCGATATGGTCGTGCTCTCGGTGGGGATGGAGATCCCCGAAGCGACCCGTGAACTGGCCCGGATCTCCGGGGTCGAGCTGAACGAACACGGCTTTGCCTGGACCGAGCCGTTTTCTCCCACAGCCACGAACCGGCCGGGCGTCTTTGTCTGCGGGGCGTTTGCGGCACCCAAGGATATTCCGGAGTCCGTAGTCGAGGCAAGCGGGGCGGCCTCCCAGGTGATGGCTCTCCTGGGTGATGTGCGCTGGACGCGCACGCGCGAGCGGGTCTATCCACCCGAGAAGGACGTACGCGGCCTGGAGCCGCGCGTGGGCGTGTTCGTTTGCCATTGCGGTTCGAACATAGCCGGCGTTGTCGATGTGCCCGCGGTGGTCGCCTACGCCAGAGGGCTTCCTGGCGTGGTGCACGCGACGAACCTCCTCTACGCCTGCTCCGAGGATGGACTGCGCACGATCCAGGCGGCCATCACCGAGCACGACCTGAACCGCGTGGTGGTGGCCTCCTGCACCCCCCTCACCCACGAGCCTCTGTTCCAGGACACGATCCGCCAGGTTGGACTGAACCCGTACTATTTCGAGATGGCCAACATCCGTAACCACTGCTCGTGGGTCCACGGGGCTCAGCCCGAGGCGGCCACCGCCAAGGCGTGCGACCTGGTGCGGATGGCGGTCGCGCGGGTGCAGACGCTGGAACCGCTGCACCGGGTGCAGATTCCGGTGACGCAGCGGGCCCTCGTGGTCGGGGGCGGCTTGGCCGGCATGACGGCCGCGCTCACGCTGGCGGACGGCGGCTTTCCGGTCACGCTGGTGGAGCGGGCGGAGCGGTTGGGCGGGAACGCCTGGCATCTGCGCCATCCGCTGGGAGGGCAACTCCCTCGGGTTGCCCTGCAGCAGATGATCGGGCGCGTGGAGACGCATCCGCTCGTTCAGCTCTTGATGCCGGCGGAGGTGGTCTCTTCCCGCGGATTTCTGGGCAACTTTCGCAGCATGGTCCGGCTCTCGGACGGCACAACCCAGGAGGTCGAGCACGGTGT
>JBMFPK010000374.1:0-2354 GCA_049969155.1 Chloroflexia bacterium
CGAGGTTCGGGGCCGCAGGGAAATCGCGCCACACAACCGTTGAAACGCGGCGACGTCCGACCATGTCTGCTCGGGAACCAGGCCGATCTGGTCCTCCGCCTCCAGGAGAATCCCGGGATCCGGCAGAGCACGACGGAGATGGGTCAGCAGGTGCGTGAGGCGACGTCGGGCTACGCCGTCGGGAACGTCAGGCCAGAAGAGGAAGCAGAGGGCCTCTCGGGGTACTGGTTGCCCTCCGCTCACAAGCCGATACAACAATGCGCGGGCTTGACGACGGGGAATGACCAGAGGATGACCGGCCCACAGGATCTTCGGCGGGCCCAATAGGAAAACTTCCAGCCCGGCCTGTCCGGAACCCGCCTCGTGATCCGCATCCCTCGACACCGAGATCCTCCCACCGCACAAGAGGCTTTCCCGACGACGCGGACGGTCCCTAGAAACGTATCAGGAGCAGGCGATCTCCTCCAGGAAACGGGAACAGGGAGAGCCGAGTGGCCCTGGTGTCCGACCTGTGCCCGCGCGCATCCTTCACGACAGTACGCGCTACCTTCGAGCCGGCCCCTTCCTCACAGTGACAGAGCAACTGCATCGGTACCGATCCCCTACACAACTTTATTATACCACACGATAACGAAATGTCAATATGACATCGCGCCTTTGCCCTATCGATGTGGGAAAGCCAACTGGTCCCTCATCCCGCCGCTCGATGGGTCCCGTAGGGTTCCGAGGTCTCGGCAAATGCACGTTTTGTGCAAGTCAACTGCACCACTTGTCCATATCCCGCCAGTAAGATGCTACCCACGTAAAATCCGGGTCTTTGGAGGAGGTGTTCGATGTCTGGAAGGAACCAACTGTATCTGGCGCTGGACCTGTTCATTGGCCTGGCCTTCTTTCTCTCTATGGGGACGGGGTTCGCATGGCTGCTGAGCGAGGGAGGGCACAGCGCGCCTACGCTGCTGGGCATCGCGCGCGGGGGGTGGCGCGACCTGCACATTTGGTTCAGCCTGGTCATGATTGCAGGGGTTGTGGCCCACCTCGCGCTGCATTGGGACTGGATCGTCGCGATGACCCGCCGCCTGTTCCGGAGCAGGGCCACAAGGGCCCGCTGGAACTATTTCCTAGATGGGCTGCTCGCCCTGAGCCTGGCAGCGGTAACCGCGACCGGCCTCCCGTTTCTGCTCGCCGGGGGCGGCTACCACGGCGGGCGCAACCCCGGCTACCGGTCGGTAGCGATCCTGGGGCCGGAACGCGGCATGCTCAGCGATCTGCATGTCTGGCTTGCGCTGGGCTTGCTGATGGTGGTAGCGCTGCACCAGATGTTCCATTGGGCCTGGATTGTGCGCATGCTGGGCAATAGCAGCCGGCGAAGCCCCGCTGAATTGCGCCCCAGCGAGGTCGGGGTTCGCATCGACGAATAGGAACGGGAACGCATTCCCCTCAGCAGATCCGCGGCAGCAGTTCCCCCAGCGGCATATCCACAATCCGCCGGCCGCCGATCGGCGTGCGGGCCAGCACCATCCCAGGGTGGTCCTCCGTGAGGAAGCCGATCGCCTCGGCTTCCTGTCCCAACGGATGGGCGCGCAGGGCCTCGAGCGCCGCTTCTGCCTCCTCGGGGGGTACAAAGGCCACCAGTTTCCCTTCGTTCGCCACGGTCAAAGGATCGAACCCGAGCATCTCGCAGGCCGCCCGCACGGCCGGCCGCACGGGCACCTTCGCCTCGTCGATCTCCACCCCCACGCCCGAACACTCGGCCAGCTCGTTCAACGCCGCGGCCAGCCCACCCCGCGTCGGGTCCCGTAGCGCGTGGGTGTGCGGAGCCGCCGAAAGGAGCGCCTGCACCAAGCCGTGCAGCGGGGCACTGTCCGAGCGCAGCTCGGTCTCGAAGGCCAACCCCTCCCGCCGGGAGAGCACCGCGATCCCGTGATCCCCGATGCTTCCGCTCAGGAGCACGACATCCCCGGGCCGGCCGCGGTCCGGTCCCACCTCCACCCCCGGCGGTACCATGCCCACCCCGGTCGTCGTGATGTACAGGCCGTCTCCGTGCCCCCGCTCGACCACCTTCGTATCCCCTGCCACCACGACGACCCCAGCGGCCCGCGCCGCCTGGGCCATCGAACGCACGATCTGACGCAACAGGCCGATTTCCAGACCCTCTTCCAGAATGAAAGCCGCCGTCAGCCACAGCGGCCGTGCTCCTACCATCGCCAGGTCGTTCACCGTGCCGTGCACCGCGAGCGAACCGATATCGCCACCCGGAAACAGGAGCGGCCGCACCACGAAGGCATCGGTGGTCACCGCGAGGCGGGCGCCGTCCGATCCTTCCAGACGCGCGGCATCGGCCATCTCGCGCAGGT
>JBMFPK010000375.1:0-1264 GCA_049969155.1 Chloroflexia bacterium
TTTCCTGGACACCGAGATCGCGCGCGCACCCCAGGACAAACTCCGAGAGCACACCCAGCTGATCCAGACGCGCCGGAAACGTCCGTTCTCTTTTCTCCATCGCGCCGCTCGCGTTGCTTCGCGTTGTCTTGCTCAAGCCGTTCCGTGTCGCTTGCCGTGATGATAGCATAGCCCCCGCCTATTGACAAGCGATACGCTTCTGGTAAACTGGGGGGGACATCCAGGTGTGCGCGAAAGGCTGGCGTGCGATGAGCGAAGAACAACCCTCAGCAGCGAGCGAAGAGCCCCAGCGGATGGGCTTGCGGCGTTTGCTGGCGATCCTGCGGTTGCTCCTGATCGTGGTCCTCCTCATCCTGATCCTCGTCGAGCTGTGGAAAGGCCGGTGGTATGCCGTGCTCGCCTGGCTCCTTACCACCCTTGTGCTCTTGGACACCTCCGTGAACGTTTTCTACAGTATGTTCGAAGACCCGGGCTCGCGCTGGCTCGGCCTGGTGTTCTGGATTGCGAGCTTTATGCTAGGCATGCGGGGCGTACAGCGCATCAACGCGGAGGGCAAGCTGGTCGTGACCAGGCCACAAGGGCCGCTCGGAAAGCTGTTTGCCCAGTTCGGCGTCCCTGGTCAGTTGATCATCGAGGGGGGAATGGCCGCCGTGCTGGAAAGGCTCGGGGAGTTCACACGGGTGGTGGGACCCGGCCGGCACAATCTTCAGCGTTACGAGCGGGTCGCCCACGTGGTCGATCTTAGACCCCAGGTGCGCAGGATCAAGGTAGAGAGCGTACGCACTGCTGAGGGCTTGCCGTTCGATATCGAGCTGGAGGCTCGCTTCCGCATTGCCACCACGAAGGACGTTTCGGAAGACCATCAGGTGTCATCCCCGGGGTCCGATCGGCCAAAAACACCATCGGGGAACGAACAGGGAACTGGCGGGAGCAAAGAGCAGAAACGGATATACGACTTTTCCCCGGAGGCGATTCGCGGTCTCGTTTACGACGGCGGTATCGTTTACGACAAAGAAGCCAGGAAACTGGAAGATTGGCGCGATAGCGTGGTGCGGGTCATCAGACAGGTGGTGCGCGATGTCTCGGCCGCGCTCACTGTGCAGAGCCTGCTGGTGTCCGCGCTCCCAGAGAATGCCCGGGAGCAGCCCCAGGCGCCAGGGACCCAGGGGGCAGAGGATCGACTGAGTGCCCGGGAGCAGCCCCAGGCGCCAGGGACCCAGGGGGCAGAGGATCGACTGAGTGCCCGGGAGCAGCCCCAGGCGCC
>JBMFPK010000375.1:1363-2350 GCA_049969155.1 Chloroflexia bacterium
CGGGGACCCAGGGGGCAGAGGATCGACTGAATGCCCGGGAGCAGTTCCAGCAGCAAGTGAAGAAGAAGGCAGAGGATCGACTTCGGAAGACGGGTGTCAACTTGCTTGATCTCAACGTAGAACAGATCGTGGTGCCGCCGGAGGTTCAGCAGTTCCTCTCCATGCCGCTCAAGCGAGACCTTGACATCTTCTGGGTCAAGGCCCACGAGGAAGCGATCAAGCGAGTTGCAGAGGGCCTGCAGACCGCGGTCAACACGATCAGGCAGGCGACGACAGAGGCTCCTGCCGAAGTGCGGCCCCACCTCTTGCTCGGTCTGACAAGCCTGCTGGAACGGATTTCCCGGGATGTCTTGCAGCTGATGGCGCCCTACCGCGAATCTCCCGAGGCTCCCGAAGGCAAAGGCGAGGAACGGCTGTACCTTCCAACCCGGAAGGGTGGGCCAGAACCGCCCACGTCCTGATTGCCTACCGCTCGGGCTGTCCAGGAAGCTGGCTGAAGGAGCAGCGGTCCCGCATCGGGACGCTCGCTGGACATTGCTGAATGGCGTCTCTCGGAACGCCCGTCGTCATCGATACCCGCCTGGGGTGGCTGCGGTCTTCGGGAGGCACGAATTGCTGGAGGTTCTCTCCCCCGTCTCAGCCCTCTGCAGGATCGTGGGTCTCTTCCTTCCAGATTCGGTTGCGGTGCGGGGCCCCAGGATGTTCGAGCTGCACGCTGCTTCCGAGGGCAAGCAGCAGGTCCTGGCAGATTTGACCAAACCCCTTGCGATATAGGCTGCGTAGGTCCGGGGAAGTGAACTGAGGCGGGACAGAGAGCATGGAGCTGTACACGGAGACGATGAGGTTCTCGAGGTCTTCGAGCAGCCACAACTGCGTGAGGACACCGCGGGGTATGGCTCCTGCCTCCCGTGGCTCCGGCGAGAATCCGAGCGCGAGAAGGAGCGAGCAAGCGGCGGCACGGCAGCCGGCCGCGTACGCTTCCGCTGC
>JBMFPK010000376.1:0-2323 GCA_049969155.1 Chloroflexia bacterium
GACCGGGAGCTTCTGGACAGGTCTGGCTGGTTCAGCGAGACCTGGTTGGAGCGCGTGCTTGAGGAAGCTCCGCGGGCGTTTGACCACGCCTTTGACCGCTGGCGCGAACTCTACCGGATCGCCACGGCACAGCTCGAACGGGCACAAACGGAGCTGCGCAAAGCGCGCACAACTGAGGAACAACGGCAAGCCCAAGCCCTGCAACAGGAGGCGCTCCGCCAGCGGAATTTGCTCCTGCAAATTGAGGTGGCCCGCGAAGAGAGCGACTTCTACCCGTACCGCTACCTGGCTACCGAGGGCTTTCTGCCCGGCTACAATTTCCCGGCGCTGCCGGTGCGCGCCTGGGTCCCGCGCGGTGATGCTGGGGAGTTCATTGCTCGCCCCCGGCATCTGGCTATCCGGGAGTTTGCCCCGCGCAACATCGTCTACCACGAGGGCGCCAAGTGGCAGGTGCAGCGCCTTTTCCTGCCCCCGGGAGGTCTGGAGCAGCGCCGCGGAAGCCACCGGCTCTGCCTGGAATGTGGTGCCTTTGCTGAGCGGCAGCCGGAGCGATGCCCCGTCTGCAACACCCTTTTCGATGGCACGAACAGCGAAATCAAAACGCTTCTGGAGCTGCCCAACGTGCGGCTTTCCCGCCGCGAGCGCATCACCTGCAACGAAGAGGACCGCATGCGGTTGGGCTATGAGGTCCAGGTGACCTACCAGTTTGCGCCGGCTGAGTCGGGATTCCGGACCGTGGAAGCGGACGTGCAAAGCGGTGAGCGTGAGCTCTTCCGTCTCGTTTACGCGCCGGCTGCCACGCTGCTGTACATCAACCGCGGATGGAAAGGGCGCCCGGAGGGGTTTGTAGTGGACCTCACATCGGGTGAACTCTTCACCGACGGGCAACTGGAGCGGGAGGCGGCGTCCTCTCCTGCGCCATCGTCTTCGACCGGAAATCGGGAACGCCTGGCACTGTGCGTCTGGGAGACACAGAACATCCTGCTCGTTCGCCTTTTGGAGCCGGCGTTGCGGGACGACGTCAAGCTGGAGACCAGCCTGCTCTATGCGCTCAAGCGCGGCATCGAACAGGCATTTCAGCTCGAAGAAAGCGAGCTGGGTGTCGAGCGCCTCGGGCGGGGAGAGCACCGCGCGATTCTGTTCTACGAAGCGGCTGAGGGAGGTCTCGGCGTACTCCGCCGTTTGGTTGAAGAGCCGGGTGCATTCGCCGTCGTTGCAGAAGAGGCGCTGCGCATCTGCCACTTTTCGCCGGACGGGAACGATGCAAAGCCCGAGTGCGTCCGGGCATGCTACGAGTGCCTGCTGAGCTTCCAGAATCAGGCGGAGGCGCATCTGCTAAACCGGCACGCGGTGAAACACGTCCTCCAACCCTTGCGAAAAGCCGAGGTGAAGCCACGGGTACAAAGCAGGAGTTACGAAGAGCATCTCCAGTGGCTCCGCAGCCGCACGCAGTCGGAGTTTGAGCGCCGCTTCCTGGATTTCCTCGCCGAGGGCGGCTACCGACTTCCGGATGAGGCGCAGAAGTCATTCCACGAGCCCCGCTCCATTGCCGACTTCTTCTACGAGCCCAATGTGGTCGTCTTTTGTGACGGTCCGCCCCACGACTATCCGGGCCAAAAGCGGGTGGACGAGAGCCAGCGGTGCAAACTTCTGGCCCACGGTTACCGGGTGCTGGTCATTCGATGGGACGAGGAACTCAGCGATCAAGTTTCGCGCTACCCAGAGGTGTTTGGTGTTGGAAGCTGAGAACAATCACGGGGCTTTGCGGTTTACTGTGGTATTAGGCCCGAAGGGATTCGAACCCCGGACACGCGGATGATGATTTACTGGAACGCATTGAACAGCTAGAAAGGGGGGTTCATGAGGCGGTTGCGCGCTAGGCTGGAACGGATTTAAACCTTTCTCCGGTCACAGGATGAACCCACCCACCATAACTTCATCCTAGAAGGTGAAGAACCGCCCAAGTGTGAGCTATGCGACAATGGGGAACCGTCCTTTGTCATCGTTGAGCACAGCGTAAAAGGGGAACCCCGTACGGAGCTGCCGTCTATTAACGCTACGGAATAACGTTAACCGGGTGGGCTAGGGTTGGTACCCTCGAACCCCATCATAGCCCCGCGGGTGCCCACTCGGCGTTTTTAGAGGGCTTTCTGTTGCCATGCGAAGGGGTTGCGCATGTCTCACGATCTTCCCCAACGTTTTCGGAGCCTGGCTGAAAAGTACAGAATGCTCTTCCAGTGCTGGGAAGACTTCTGGACGCATGTAAATGCAGAACAGCGCAACCGGAATCTCATTCGGGTGCACTGGGATCGCTTCGAGAAGG
>JBMFPK010000377.1:0-2322 GCA_049969155.1 Chloroflexia bacterium
TTGCGGAAACCTATGAGGAAATGGTACGTCGGGTCCTGGCGCAGATCGACCGCGCGGGCCCGATCACGGTCGCACAGGTGCGGGACCTGTTTCAGACGAGCCGCAAGTTCGCGCTGGCCCTGTTGGAGGATATGGACCGGCGTAAACTGACCCGTCGCATCGGGGACGAGCGCATCCGCTATCCGGGAGATCGGACATCTGGGGAATCGGTGCAGGAGACCGAGGCTTCGCCTGGGAGGTGACCCGTGGAGAACCCGCAGCTGCTGAAGCATCAGATCGGCTACGAGAATCTGCTCCGCATGATCGGCCGGTTCTGCGATGAGGAGCATATGGACGAGATCGCCGTCATCGAGTTCGATCGGGGGGTCGTCCTGCAGGGCCTGGAAGCAGAGGAAACCGCCGAAGGTTACTACCGCCGGCACGTGACCTATTCCTGGAGCTTTTCCGAAATCGCCGAGGCCATCCGGCATCGGAAGCGTCTCCAGGCACGGACGCTCGCCCAAAAGGGCACGGAGGGGGAGAAATGAAGCTCTTCGAGGGACTGTCCGCCACCGACTATCAGGATGTGCTGCGGGCCCTGGGGCGCTTTATCGACGAACACAAGTACCAGGACATCCGGATCCTGGAGACCGAAGAAGGTCTGATCTTCCAGGGCCGCGCTTCCCCTCGCTCCGGCCGCCCGCGCCCTGTTCCCCAGTTCGATACCTTCCTGATCACGGACGACGACCTCCGGGAGATGCTGCGCGGCGCGTACGAACTGCGCGGCCGGGGGGAGATGCTCCCGCGCCCCTGAGCGGACCGTTCATCCTTTCCGGGCCAGGAACAGCGCCTCCACGAGCACCAGGAGGAGCAGGCTCAGCAGGGCAATCGGCCAGGTCAGCAGCCCCAGGCTCCGACCAACGGCTAGGCCGACCAGGTAAAGGGAAAAGAGCAACGCTTCCCGCCAGGGCCGTACCCAATCGTGGCGATGCGTGCGGGAAACCAAGAACCGGAGGCCGATCCAGTGGGCCAGTGGTGCCAGCACGCTGGTTAGCACCGCCAGCAGTACGAGGAAAAAATACCAGGTGGAAAGCGGGGAGCGCTCGCCCATCAGGATCTCCGGCGCCGGGCGGACAAAGGCCAGCAGATAGCCCCAGGCAGCCCAAGCGATGATCGCATAGGGAGCAAACCAGGGCCAACGGAAACGAAGGGCCAGGGGAGTGAAGGTGATGGCCGGGGCCAGAAAGATCACGACATCGTACGCAATCCGCCAGAGGTCGCTTCGCGAACTCGAACCGACGTCCAGGACAAAGAGGAAGTAAGCCCAGGTACCCCAGGCGATCGCCGCGGTCAGGCCCAAGAGGTACAGGACACCGGCATTCGCCCGCCGTTCCCCCGGAACGGAGTCTTTCTGCTGCACAGGCACCCGACCTTCCCCGGAGTCCTCGGCCGGGGCGAAAGACGGGGCTTTTCTTGCACGGCTGCTCGGCGGCAAACGGCCCTCCTTGACAGGAAAAGCACCAAACGGCTATAATGCCCCCGGGTAGCATACACGGTACATCCGGGGTCCCACGCCCGCGCCGTTGCGACGGTCGCCTTTCAGGGCGCGGCGAGGATCGGTTCGACCCGGGGAATGGCTCCCCAGTATTGCGATGGCCAGTAGGTGAACCAGGCCTGGCCGACAATGCGGTTCAGCGGCAAAGGGCCCCAGCTGCGAGAGTCGCTGCTGTTGCCCCGGTTGTCTCCCATCACAAAGACGGCGTTCGCAGGGACGACCGTCGGGGGCATATCGGCCATATGGGCACGTACCGTGTCGGGCAGATAGGGTTCGTGCAGCGGCATCCCGTTGATGTACACCTGGCCGTTGCGGATCTCCACCACCTCTCCTGGGAGGCCGATGACGCGCTTGATGAAATCGCGGCTGGTATCGCGGGGGTACTCGAATACCACAATATCGCCGCGCCGCGGCATTCGGAAAAGGTAGGCCAGGCGTGGCTCCAGATTTCGCCCCCCCGGAAGCAGACGCCGAAAAGCGTTCAGGTCGACGTGAAAGTAGACCATACGGTTGACGATGATGTACTGCCCGGTGTGGAGGTTGGGCTCCATGCTGCTCCCTTCGACCTTGAAGTTCTGCACCAGGCTGCGCACCAGAAAGAAAATGAGCAGCGCGAAAAGGAGCGTCTCCAGGGTTTCCCGCAGGAAGGACCCTTGGGTTTGCGCCCGCGCCAAAGGCACCACGGGTTCGGGCTGCGACTGGATGTTGTCCATCCCCTGCGTCATCGTTCCTTCCTCGCTTTGGCCATTGTAGCGCCATTATAATACAATCCGCAGGGGTTGCCAAAC
>JBMFPK010000378.1:0-1878 GCA_049969155.1 Chloroflexia bacterium
CACCCTCTCCGCCACCTTGCAAGGATGCCGGGGAGATGCCAGAGTGGTCGAATGGGGTCGCCTGCTAAGTGACTGTGGGGCGTGAATCGCTCCACCGTGGGTTCGAATCCCACTCTCCCCGCCAGGTACGGGGGACGGCTAAAGGCCGTCCCCCGTACAGCTTTTCAGTGGGTGTGATGCCGGTGGTCGTGGCGGTGGCGATGGAGGAGGTCGCCATGGCGGTGGCGGTGCGCATGGATCAGGTTGGCGTGCTCGAGGAGCGTTTCGTCGTCCAGGATTTCGGCCGGCCGGCCCCCGGCGATCACTCGGCCCCGGTCGAGCACATAGATCTGATTCGCGATCTCCTCGGCCAGCTCCAGGTCGTGCGTGCACAGGACCAAAGTGCCCCGCTCTCCCCATTCCAGGAGGTAGTCCAGGAGCTGGCAGCGGCTACGCGGGTCGAGGAAGGCGGTCGGTTCGTCCAGGAGCAGTACCTCCGGCTCCGTGACCAGCACGGCCCCCAGGGCGACCTTTCGCTTCTCCCCCCCGCTCAGGCGGTATGGGGGACGCTCCCGCACTTCCTCGAGCGCCAGCCAGCGCAGCATCTCTTCCACGCGCTCCTGGACCTGCTCCATCGGCCAGCCGAGCTGAAGGGGACCAAAAGCCAGCTCGTCCCAGACCGTCGCTGAGAAGAGCTGCACGTCCGGATCCTGGAAGAGGAGTCCCACGCGCCGGTGCAACTCGCTGGCGAAACGCTCGTCTTCCAGCGCGCGGCTCGTGACCGGCCGGCCGAAAGCATAGAGCGTTCCTTCCTGCGGCAGGTAGAGCCCGTCCATCACCTTCAGCAGCGTGCTTTTCCCGGACCCGTTTGCGCCCAGGATGGCGACGTGAGCGCCGCGTCGGACGCGCAGGGAGACCCCATCGAGGGCTACGATGTTTCCCGGATAGACGTAGCGCACCTCTTCCAGCCGGAACAGCTCTTCGTCTTCCATCGTCATCGCCCCACCCAGACGATCCAGACGCCTGCTGCCAGGGCAACGGCCAACGCCAGCCCGTCTCGCAGGCGGAAACGCGGCAGCTCGGCCAACCGCACCTCGCCCCGGAACCCCCGCGCCTCCATGGCGAGCTGTACCTCCTGGCTCAGGTGGTAGGAGCGTGCCAAGAGCGTCCCCGCCATGCCGGCGGCCATCCGGCGCCCTACGGCCGGTGGAAGCCGACCGATGGAGCGGCTGCGCCGGCCCAGGAGCAGGGCCTCGGCGTTCTCCAGAAACAGGAAGATGTAGCGGCGGGCCATATGAAGCAGCAGGACGAGCGCCTGTGGCACGCCGAGTCCCCGAAACCCGTGGAGCAACGCCGGCCAAGGAGTGGTGAGGAGAAGGAGCACGGCCAGAGAGACCGATGCCCCCACCCGGAGGACGAGCGTTCCCGCCCCAAAGGCCCCCTGGCGCGTTACGGCGATCTGCACAGGCTCCCGAAGGATCCAGAGGAGCGGCTCTCCGGGTGTGAGAAAGAGCGCCGGGAGGGCGACCAGGGCGGTGAAGGCCGGGACGAAGACCCACACCCGCCGCAGGAAGGGACCCAGAGGGAGACGAGAGGCCCACGCGAGGAGCAGCACGCTGCAGTGGAGGACGAGCAGCGGTTCCCAGCGTCTGGACAATCCGGCAGCGAGCAACAGCGCCAGCGTGCCAATCGCCTTGGCCCGCGCATCCAGTCGCTGTAACAGCCCGGGCCGGCGTGCCAGATCTTCGTCCTGGAGTGTATCGCGCAGGGCCACCGTGATCCGGGCCAGGTTCTCCTGTAGAAAGTTACCCGCGGTCACCCTCTGCCTCCGAAAGGGTCCTCATTCGGTGGGAGCGCGAGACCGCTAGAAGGCACCTAGCCGGAACGGGTTGAAATCGG
>JBMFPK010000378.1:1888-2285 GCA_049969155.1 Chloroflexia bacterium
CGGTCGTAGTAATCCTCTTGTTCCGCCCGCTTGAGGAAATGTACCACTCGGTAGGTGACCGGGGTCATCGCCACCTCTACCCCCACTTTGAAAAGGTAGTTCGTGAGGATCACCTGTCCGACCAGCTGCCAGGACCACACTCCGGCGAACGCCACGAGCACGAAGACGAGGGTGTCCACGCCTTCTCCGACCAGCGTGGAGCCGATCGTCCGTGTCCACAGCCAGCGCCCCTGGGTCCAGACCTTCATGCGCGCAAGGACATACGAATTCGAGAATTCCCCGGCGAAATAGGCGGTCAGAGAGGCGATGACGATACGCGGCGTGGTCCCCAAAAGGTAGCGGTAAGCCAGCTCGGCTCCCCCGGTCTGGCCGGTGCGGGTGAGCAGAACCTCCATCC
>JBMFPK010000379.1:0-2273 GCA_049969155.1 Chloroflexia bacterium
AGGGGGATCGCCATGCCTGGCTCGTCACCCTTGTATAGTTTGTTGGAAACTGGAGGCCTTACAGGTGGCGGTCGCCTTCAAGGTGACCGTCACCTGTAAGGCGCTACCCACACCTTCTTCCCCACCCACGCACCGGCCATCCCCTGGGGCCACGCGAGCAGGAAGGCGAGAACCAGCGCCCAGTTCCCCGGGAAGCCGGCCAGGCAGATCTCCGCGCAGGCCGGAAGCGCGGCTGCTGAGCCGTAGAGAAACCCGTCGCGCCACGGCCCGTCGCTTGTGCGCCCCATCCAGAGCGCGACCACAAAGAAGACGCAACCGGCCACCCAGACCAGGCCGTTCCACAGCGGCATCAGAAGGAGGAGAAATCCGAACAGCACATCGGCGGCTAGAGCCCCTGCAAGGATACGCCGCCAGGGGATCGGGTGTCGCACGCGCTCCGAGGCCTCGGGCGAAAGTGCTGGGGAGACGCAGGGCCCTTCGTCCATTCGATCCCTACTCCTTCTGCCGTTTCTGCTCCGAATGGGAGGTGGGGGCAGCTTTTCGCGAGGACGAGTTTTCCGCCGCGTGCCGGCCCTTTGCCTTCTCGCCCAGCGCCTCGCCCGTGCCCCGGATGCGCTGGAACGAGACCCCGATCAGCGCACCGACCATCGTCTGGGGGAGGATCGAAAGGGACAGGAACAGCATCATACCGCCGACTTCCGGGCCGATGACGAGTTGCCCCTGCTTGCCCAGCAGGTAGAGCAGCAGCAGCCCCACGACGAAGAGGATACATAACAGCCCGTAGGCGAACGCGTTCCAGTACGGCCGGCGGGGCCTGCTGCGGGCCACGTAGATCCCCCCGATGACAAAGACGAGCAACGCCATGAACCCGACCACCTGGTTGTACAGGAGGACGAAGACGAAAGCCGTGACGACCGCGACCCCGGCGAGTTGTCCCCAGGCGATGTCTTGGGAAAGGATGGTACCCAGGCGCTTCACGGTTCCTCCTCTACCTCGACAGAGCCCTCACCCAGGATCGCCTCGACCTGCCGGTGGAACTCTGGGGAGTAGGCGATCCGGTCCAGAGGCTCGAGACGCGTGACCACCCGGCCGTTCCAGACCAAGAGGCTCAATCGATCCTGTCCCCGATGCTCCCGGAAAAGGGCATGCAGTTCCTGCATCCGGCGGATGTCCTGTTCCAGTTCGTCCGTACACGGGAGGTGTATGAGGATGTGGCGGCCGTTGGGGCACGGACCGGCTGGCACGGGCCGGCGGGCTGCGGGAACCGCGTAGCCCACGGACGGGCGGGCCTGTGGCCCCACGGCATCGCGGCGCGGAGGCGCAGGAGCCGGCCGGCCTGCCCGCTCCACGACTTTCGCCGGGGGAGCCGGGGAGACCTCGGGCCAATCCTCGCCCTCTTCCTCCGCCGCGAACTCTTCGTAAGGCGGGGCTTCGGAAGAAGGAGCGCGCAGCTCCTGGTCCTCCTCGTAGGGGATCAGTTCACGGGTCACTGCAGCCCCACTGTCCCGCAGAGCGCCTTCCAGTGCCCGAGCCGTGGTGCAGACGATCTGGAGCCGCTCGTTGCGTTGATCCACCCGGCCCTCGATCAGGAGCACGGCGTCCTGCACCCACAGGCCCTGGGTCTGCTCGAACACCTTCGGGAAAGCGACGACCTCCATGGAGCCGTCCAGGTCTTCCACCTCGGCGACGGCCATCGTCTTGCCGTCCTTGGTCAGCGCCTGCCGCACCCGCACGAGCAGGCCCACCACCTGCACCGTCTGTCCGACCAGCTCCTCGCCGATCGTCCCCAGGCGGGTCAACGATGCCCGGATTTCCTCGGGGAGGCCGCGCAGGTACTCCCCTAAGGGGTGCTCGGAGACATAGACGCCGAGGAGCTCTTTCTCCCAAGCCAGCAGGGTGCGGCGAGGTTGTGGGGGTACGTCGGGAAGCCGATGAGGGCCGACGGCCGCGGCTGGCGTCTCCCCGACCAGGTCGAACATGCTGAGCTGACCGACCTCCCGTGCCTTTTGCAGCTGCTGCCCCGCAGCCATAGCGCGCGGATAATCGGCTAGCAGCTGCTCCCGGCGACCGGGCAGGCAATCCATGGCCCCGGCCTTGATGAGGCTCTCCACCACGCGGCTGTTCAGCTGGTGATAGTCCACCCGCTCACAGAAGTCATCCAGGTCGCGGAACGGTCCGCCGCGTTGGCGGGCGGCCAGGATCGCCTGCACGGCGCCGCTGCCCACGTTCTTGATGGCTCCCAGGCCGAAACGGATCGCTTGGTCGTACTGTAC
>JBMFPK010000380.1:0-2213 GCA_049969155.1 Chloroflexia bacterium
GCATCCAGGTCGTCGATCCCGCAGTTGGCGCCGAATGCCCAGTCAGACTCGTACTCCACGCAGGAGACGTGCTCGCGGCCGTCCGGGTAGGGCCAGATATTGGAGCACTTGATGATGCAGGTGGGGGAGCATCCGTGACCCACGGCGCCCGCCCCGCCGCGCTCCTTCGTTCCGGCGTTGATCGCCTCCCCGGAGATCTTGGCTGCGCCCTCGAAGTAGCCGCTGGAAAAGTTGCGCGTGGGCAGTCCACCGGCCTCGTTCAGGATGTTAATCAGGACGGCCGTGCCGTAGGTGTTCAGCGCGCCGCCGGGCTTGGTCACCGCGTGGGTGCGCAAGGCCTCGGAGAGCGCGCGGCTCCCCGCCTGGAAGCGCTCCTTATCGGCGATCGGCACGCCCGGGGCGCCGGTATCGTCGAGCACGATGAACTTGAGCCCCTTCGAACCGAGCACCGCCCCGAGGCCGCCGCGGCCCGCATAACGGCTCGGACGGCCGTCGATATCATTGAAGCAGACGCCGGCCATCGCCATCAGCATCTCAGCGGCCACCCCGATGGCCATGATGCCGGCCTTCTTGCCGTAGCGCTCGTGCAGTTCGGGAAAGACCTCGTAGAGGCCCCGCCCCACGTAGGGGTCGGCCGGCTCGAAAGAGGCGCTCTCCTTGGTCACGCGCAGCAGCCAGAACTTGCCCTTCTCCTTCGGCTGCCCCTCGACGACGATCGCCTTGATCCCCATGCGGGCCAGCTGGTAGGGGAAGGAAGAACCGGCGTTCGATTCCTTGATGCCACCGGTCAGCGGGGACTTGGCCCCGACCGAGATGCGAGCGCTCGTCGGCGCCGGCGTCCCGGTGACGATCCCCGGGGCGAGGACCACTTTATTGTTGGGGCCGAGCGGATGGCAGGTTGGGTCGACCTCGTCGGCAACGATGCTCGACGTCAGCCAGCGCCCGCCCATCAGCCGGTAGGCCTCGGGGACATCCTCGAAGCGGGCAGTCAGGTCGGTCATGTTCACGCGCAGGATCTTGCTCATCGCTCCAACCTCCGTGCTGCAACCGGGGAAATCACTGCCACACGAGCGAGGGGATTCTCACCTCCTTCCTGAAACCGTGAAAGCGTCCAGCCGGCCTCGCAGCCGACACCCTGCTCTACAGGCCGGGAGGAACGGCCATGGCTCCCTGCATCGAATATCCCGGCCGCCGTAGCCCAAAGATCGAATCGCTTTCATTATAGCCAAAACGCCCTCGCATTTCAACTGCCGTAAGCGAAGTTGCGCGCTCGGAGAGGTTGTAGTATAATGCGTTTGCTTGAGACGGGTGGCCCGGAGGACGGGTACACCCGGTTCCTTGTGTCGCCCGGTGGCGACACAATTTGGCACGTCTCCGGACCGGAAAGCCGTGCCCTCGTCGACGATCTGCGGGGGTCCTTGCCCGGGAAGAAGGAGGCGGAAGACCCAAACGGAGGAGGTAGAACGCGCCATGGAACAGCGAGAACCGATCGTTACCATGAAAGCCCTTCTGGAGGCCGGCCTGCACTTCGGGCACCAGACCCGGCGCTGGAACCCGAAGATGAAGCGCTACATCTTTACCAAGCGCAACGGCATCCACATCATCGACCTCCAGAAAACGATGCTCGGCCTCCAGCGCGCCTACAACTTTGTCGCTGACGTCGCTGCGAGCGGCCGGAGGATCATCTTCGTCGGCACGAAGAAACAGGCCCAGGCGACGATCGCAGAGGAGGCAACCCGCTGTGGGCAGCTCTATGTCACCCATCGCTGGCTCGGCGGCACGTTGACCAACTTTGTCACCATCCGCAGCCGCCTGGATTACTTGGAGGAGCTGATCGCGCGCAAGGAGGCCGGGGAGTTCGAACGGCTTCCCAAGAAGGAGGCCAAGCGGCTCGAGGATACCCTGGAACGCCTGCTTCGCACGCTGGGCGGCCTGCGCGGGATGACGGAGCTGCCGGGTGCCCTCTTTGTGGTGGACCCCCACCGCGAGCATATCGCCGTTACCGAGGCGGCCAAGAAGGATATCCCCGTCGTGGCCATCGTCGATACGAACTGTGACCCGGACCTCATCCAGTACCCGATCCCGGGCAACGACGATGCGATCCGCGGCATCCGCCTGATCACGAGCAAGATCGCTGATGCCGTCATCGAAGGGCTCAACCGGAAGGAGACGCTGGCGGCGGAAGCGATCGCCGAAGAGAGGCCGCGCGTGGC
>JBMFPK010000381.1:0-2208 GCA_049969155.1 Chloroflexia bacterium
TGCAAGCGGGCCGGTTCGATTTCCCGTCCGCAGGAGATGCAACGGCCGTACGTGCCTTCGTCCATGGCCTGGAGCGCGCTCTCGATCTCAGCCAGCGTTTGTTGTTCGCTTTCCATCAGGGCCAGGAGACCGTTATAGGAGATCGCCCGGGCGGCGATGTCCGCGTCGTCTTCCCCGGAGCCGATTTCGCGGTCTTCCAGACGCAACATTTCGAGGATTTCGTTGATGTGAGCCCGGATCCTCTCCCGCTCCGCCTCGAGGTCCTGCCGCAGCTTCGTCAGCTCTTCGGCGCTCAGCATGGTTTGTTCCTCCGTTTGCCGGCAGAATTCCCCCAGCGTCTATTCGCTCCGCCGCTTCCGCATCTCTTCCCGCCGCGCCCGCAACCACGATGCCCAGGCTTCTACCCCGTCCCCGTTGCGGCAAGAAAGTTCGAACAGCACTGCATCCGGGTTCATCCCGCGCACCAGTTCGCGAAAGCGCTGACGATCGAAATCCAGGAACTCCTGCAGGTCGAGCTTGTTGACCACGATGGCATCCGCCTGCAGGAACAGATCGGGATACTTCTGCGGCTTGTCGTCTCCTTCGGCCAGGCTTGTCAGCACGACGCGCAAATGCTCGCCCAGCCGGAAAGCTGCCGGACAGATCAGGTTTCCCACATTTTCGATGATCAGGAGGTCGATCTCCCCCAGGGGAAGGCTTGCCAGGGCCGCACGGAGCATATTGGCGTCCAGATGACATCCGCCGCCCGTGTTGATCTGCACCACGGGCAGCCCCGCTGCCGCCACGCGCTCCGCGTCCACCTGGGAGGCGACATCTCCCTCCACGACGCCTAACCGCAATTGCCCCTGAAGGACCTCGGCGGTACGCAGGATGAGGCTCGTCTTCCCCGCTCCCGGGGCCGACATCAGGTTGACGGTCAGGACTCCGGCACGGTCCAGGCGCTCTCGGTTTTCCTGCGCCAGTTCGTCGTTCGCGCTCAGAACTCCCTGGATGACAGGAATGGTCCGCATCATCTATTCCACCTCGATGCTTTCGATGTAGAACTCACGTCCTTGAAGGACTTCGCCCCCCCAGGCTCCGCAGAACGGGCATTGCCAGGCGATCCCTGGATCAGGCGTGAATTCCCTACCGCACTCCCGGCAGCGGCATCGGGCCGGCAGGCGTTGGAACGTCAAGCGGGCTCCCTGGGCGATGGTGCCCTGGGTCAGGTAGTCGAAATAGAACTGCACCGAGTCGTCAACGATCGAGGAAAGGGCGCCGACGACCAGATGGATCGCCCCGATGCGCTGTGCCCCGGCCTGGCGTGCGTGATCCAGGGCGATCTCAAGTATCCGCTGGGTCACGGCGAGCTCGTGCATCCGTGCTCCTGCCAACCAACCGGCCTTTGAGTGACGCAATATTATATCTGAACATTCCCCATTGTGCAAATCTCGCGTTGCGCGAAAAAGGGGATGCCGGGGGCCTGCCCCGGCATCCCTATCGAAGTCGCGCACCCTGGAGGGGGTGCCCTCCAGGCGGGACCTGCCCTAGGGGTTGTATGCTTTGAAGACGACCGGCAGGTAGATATAGAAGTAGGGCGGCGGCGCCGGCTGGACGACGATGGTGTGGGCAGCGGTGCTGATGCCGCAGGCGTTGGTGACCGTGAGCACCACATCGTAGGAGCCGGCGGTCGCGTAGGCATGGGTGACGGCCTGGCCACTGCCGAAGGTACCGTCGCCGAAGGCCCACTCATACGTGAGCGGCTCTGTCCCGGCCGCGGTGGCGGTGAAGGTCACGACCTCCCCTGCGACGGGAGCGACCGGCGACCAGCTAAAGTCAGCATCGCTGGCCGGAGCATCCACGGTCATCGTCACAGGGACGGTTACCACTGGCTCGTCCGGGTCGTTGCTCTCGATCCGGAGGCTGGCGAAGTAGTCTCCGGGGGCCATACCGGTGGCGTCGAAGGTCACTGCCACGACCTGGCAGGTGCCGGGGTTGACGGTGCCGCTCGTGGGGTCTTCGGAGAGCCAGGGCACATCGACCGCCGCGATGACCTGCCCTTCCAGGCGGAAGGCGATGTCGTGCTGGGTCGGCCCGATAATGCTCCAGTCCTGCCACTCGTTGCCAAGCCCGAACCCGCCGCCCGGGTTGATGAACTTGCCCACGTAGCCGTTGGTGGTGTCGGAGGGCTGTCGGCCGTACTGCCCGCCGGTACCGAAGGCCATAGTC
>JBMFPK010000382.1:0-2205 GCA_049969155.1 Chloroflexia bacterium
GAGATTGCGCAGCTCCTGTGGGCAGCCCAGGGGATCACCGACCCGCGCGGGTTCCGCACCGCCCCATCGGCCGGTGCCCTCTACCCGCTCGAACTCTACCTCGCGCTCCCCGAGGGCTGGTACCACTACCGCCCCGAGGGGCATCTCCTCGAACTCCTTGGGGAAGAGGACCTGAGGCCGCTTCTGTGGGAAGCCGGGTTGCGGCAGGGGGCGCTGCGGGAGGCCCCGGCCATCTTTGTGGTGGTCGCCGTCCCCGCGCGCACCGAAGCCAAGTACGGCGCGCGCGCCCTGCGCTACGTGCAGCTGGAGGCCGGCCACGCGGCGCAGAACCTCCTCCTCCAGGCGACAGCCCTGGGACTGGGCGCCGTGCCAATCGGCGCGTTCGACGATGCCGCCGTGCGGCGCGCCCTCCGACTTCCTCCTGACACGCTTCCTCTGTACCTGATCCCGGTCGGGGAGCCATCCCAGCGCTAGGCGAAACCTTATGACCCTGCGGATCGTCCATAGGCCGTGCGTCGGCACCGGCCGGTCCACGGCAATCCCTAAGAGGAGGAAGAACATGATCCGCAAGCTGTCCCTGCTGATGCTGGTGGCACTTCTCTGCCTGCTCCCGGCAGCCTGTGGGCGCGCTACCCCCCCGACATCCGAACCGACCGCAACTCCGGGCGGGGCCGGCATCGCCAACCCGGCTGCTGCCTACTGCGAACAGCAGGTCTACCGCTGGGAGGTTCGCACAGCACCTGATGGGAGCCAGTCGGGAGTGTGCATCTTCCCCAACGGCCACGCCTGCGACGAGTGGGCGTTCTTCCGCGGGGAATGCGGACCCGACCAGGCAACGCCCTACCCGTAGCCGCAGCGACTGCCAAAGGCCCCGCCCTTCCGGGCGGGGCCTTTTGTTTGACAGGTCGCCCCTTTCGTCGGATAATTCCCGCATACGTGAGCGTTCCTCGGGCAGGGCAAAATGGCGACATCTTCCGCAAAGGAAAGCGCGCCTGTACGGCAGGCAGCGGACTGGGCCATCTGGACTGCGCTGGGGAGCGTGTACCTGGCGTGGGGTTCCACCTACCTTGCGATCCGCTTTGTCGTGCAGGGGTTGCCCCCCTTCCTCTCAGCAGGCCTGCGTTTCCTCATCGCTGGAGGACTGCTCTACGCCTTCCGGCGGTCCCGCGGCGACGCCCGTCCGACTTCTCGCCAGTGGCGCTCCGCGGCGGTCATCGGCGCCCTGATGCTCCTCGGCGGCAACGGCTGCCTGGTCTGGGCCGAACAGCGCGTCCCCTCCGGCGTCGCCGCGCTGCTCGTCGCAACCTCCCCCCTCTGGATGGTGCTGATCGACCTGCTTTCCCCGAGGAGCGAACGGCCGCACCCGCTGGTCTTTGTGGGAGTGCTGCTCGGCTTTGCCGGGACGGCGGTGCTCGTGGGGCCCGGGGAACTTCTGGGCCTGCGCGGACAGGTCGACCCCTGGGGAGCGCTCGTGCTCACCTTCGGGGCGATCTTCTGGTCGATCGGCTCCCTCTACAGCCGCAAGGCCGCCTTGCCGGATTCCCCTCTCCTGGGAACGAGCATGGAGATGCTCGTCGGAGGTCTGGCCCTCTTCCTCCTCGGCACATGCACCGGGGAATGGAACCGGTTGGTCTGGGGACCGGAAGTGCCCCGCGCTCTTGCGGGGTTGGGTTACCTGGTCGTCTTCGGGTCCTGAGTCGGGTTCTCCGCCTACACCTGGTTGCTGCGGACCGCTCCCACCTCCCTCGTTTCCACATACGCCTATGTGAACCCCCTCGTGGCCATTGCCGTGGGGCACTTTGTCGCCGGCGAAGCGGTGTCCGGAAGGGTGTTGCTCGCAGCGGCGATGGTCGTGGGAGCCGTGGCGCTGATCACGGCCGTACAGGGCAAGGGAACCAGACACATTCCGTAGGGGGCCGTTCCGCGCTCAACCCTTTCTCCGGTGGCGCAGCAGGACGAGCCCCGTCACCCCGCCCGCCAGCAACAGGAGCAACAGCCCAAGCCAGCCGACGGCTGACCAGCCGGCCGCACCCGTTTCCACGGCAGACGTCGGCACGGAGGTCACCCTGCGCACAGGGGTCGCTGTGGCTTCGTCCCCGCAATGGACGCAGGGCCGATGCGTCGGGTGGAGCGGCGTTCGGGTGGGCTCGCCACTCGGTAGAGGGGTGGGCGCCGGCGTGGTGGGCTGCGCCGTCGCTGTGGGGG
>JBMFPK010000383.1:0-2185 GCA_049969155.1 Chloroflexia bacterium
CGGGCGGTGGAGGCGGTGCGTGAGGCGACGGGCATTCTGGTATGCGCCGATTCGTCCTCGCCCGCCGCCCTCCGGGCGGCGCTGGAGCGCTGCCCCGACGTCATGGTCAATTCGGTGACCGCGGACCCCTCCTTCATGGACGAACTTCTCCCCGCGGTGGCGGATAGCGAGGCGGTGGTGGTGGGGATAACCAAGGACGGCGCGGGAATCCCCGCCAGGGCCGAGGAGCGGCTCGTGCTGGAGGTGGTGGATCTCGGGGCCCCGCAGAAGCCCCCGCCGCGCGTGGCCCAGGTGCCCTATCGCGTCGTGGCGGAGGGGACCGTCGAACTGGCGGGCCGCTCAATCCCCATCACCTCCCTTTGCAGCCCGACCCGCGCTGCCCGCCTGGCTGAGGAACTGCGATCCCGGCTCCAGCGGCGCGAGTTTCCTCCGTTCCTGCCCCCCGGTTCGGCTTCGCCCTGGGGCGGGGAGGTGGAACCGTGAATCCCCTGGCGTCCAGGCGCCGCTTCTGCCTGAACTTCCCTGCCCATCTGACCGACCAGCCGGTGCTCTACCGCGTGGTGCGGGATTTTGATCTCGCGATGAACATCCTCCAAGCGCGCGTCCTCCCGGACCGGAGCGGCATCGTCATATTGGAACTCCAGGGTCCGGATGAAGGGATCGGCAGCGCGGTTTCCTTCCTGGAGCAACAAGGGATCGAGGTTACCGAGCAGGAGCGCGCGCTAGGATGGGACGCCGACGCCTGCGTAGATTGCGGTTTCTGCCTCCCCTTCTGCGAACCGCAAGCGCTGCACCGGGTGGCAGGTTCGCAGCGGGTGACTTTGGAGCGAGCTACTTGCACGCTCTGTGGGCGCTGCGTGGAGGTGTGCGCCTACGGAGCCGTTTGGATGGAAGAATAGAGCCGTGAGCGAGTCCCGACAGCGTCTGTACCGCATCGAGGGCATCGTCCTTCGCCGCAGCGATACGGGAGAAGCCGATCGCATCCTGACGCTCTACACGCCGGAGCGGGGGAAACTGCGTCTGGTGGCGCGCGGGGTACGCCGGCCGGGCAGCCGCCTGTCGGGCCACGTCGAGCTCCTAACCCATAGTACCTTCCTGGTTGTGCGCACCCGGGGCCTGGATATCGTCACCCAGGCACAGACGCTGCACGCTTTCCCTTCCTTACGGAGCAACCTGGAACGGATCGCCTGGGGCTGCTATTTCGCCGAGCTGCTCGACCGCATGGCCCCGGAAGAGTCCGCCAACCTGCCGGCCTTTCAATTGCTTCTCGAGGCCCTGGAACTGCTCGACGCAGGGGCCGTCCCAGAACTGCTGGCCCGTGGGTACGAACTGCACCTCCTCGCCGTCCTCGGCTTCCGTCCGCAGTTGTCCTGTTGCGTGGGCTGCCAGGGCGAACTGCGGGCCCAGGAGCACGCGTTCAGCGCGCTGCTGGGGGGTGTGCTCTGCCCCCGCTGCCGGGGTGAGGACTTCCGGGCACGCCCTCTTTCCCTGCAAGGCTTGAAGGCGCTCCGCTACCTGCAGCGCACAGGCCTGGAGGAGGCCACCCGGCTGCGGCTCTCGCCCGGCTGCCGGGAGGAGATCGCTGGCCTGCTCCATACCTACATCTGCACGATTCTGGAGCGCGAGCTGCACACCGCGGGCTTTTTGGATGAGATCCGCAGCTGCAAGGTCCTGGTGCCTCCGGGAAGCGATACCGTGGAGAAACGAGGAAAGGGATGAACAGGGAATCGCTGCGTCAACAGGTCGAGGAAGCCCTCGCTGCCCTACGCCAGGTGAGCGATTTGCGCCCCGAGGCCGGGCTGATCCTGGGGTCGGGCCTGGGGGAGCTGGTCGAGGCTGTCCAGGAAGCGGTCGCCGTCCCCTACACCGAAATTCCCCATTTTGCTCCCTCCACCGTGCTGGGGCACGCCGGCCGGCTCGTGCTCGGGTACCTCTCCGGACGACCGGTCGTGGTCCTCCAGGGGCGGCTGCACTTTTACGAAGGATATACCATCGCCCAGACCACCTTTCCGGTGCGTGTGGTGCGCGCCCTGGGCGCCCATACCCTGATCGTCACCAACGCGGCCGGAGGGATCAACCCCTCTTTCCGCGTGGGCGACCTCATGCGGATCGTGGACCACATCAACCTGCTCGGCATGGGCGGGCAAAACCCCCTCTGGGGACCGAACGACGAGGCCCTCGGGCC
>JBMFPK010000384.1:0-2178 GCA_049969155.1 Chloroflexia bacterium
CACCTCCGCGCTGTTACCGCCCCGTGGGCACGAACTGCTCCGGGCGTTTCTGCAGAGCGGGGAGTGGAAGGTGGTCGCTCAGCAGGGGGACTTTGTCCTGCTGCGCCACGTCGGCCCGGTGCGCAACCCTTGAGGAACCGCGGGCGCTGTTGTTCGATGTGAGGAACGTCGTGGACGAGACCCCAAACCGATCGCTTTCTCGCCAGGTTGCCAGTGCGATGTTCTGGAACGTGGCGATTTTCCCGCTGAAGTTCCTGGTCGGCATCGCGGTGGGGATCGTGGTGCCCAACCTGCTGGGGCTCGAGCGGTATGCGCTGTACGTCCTGCTCGTTTCCGTAGCGAGCACGCTGGGGAGCTATGCGGACCTCGGGATGGAGCGGGCCCTTCCACGGTACATTCCCGAGGTCGCGCACCTTTTCGGGCGCGCCGGCCTGCGGCGCTTCCTGCGCGAGGTGATCGGGGTCAAGCTGGCCCTGTTGATGCTGATCCTCCTGGGCTTCCAGCTCTTTTCCGGTCCACTGCAGGGGTATGTGCGCACGAACGAGATGCGGAAGGTGGCTGCGCTGGACGTCCAGCTGCAGCAGACGGCCGATCCGACCGAGAGGGAGCGGCTGTTTGCGGAACGTGCCGCGCACGAGCGGCTGATCGCGCGCCTCGATGCCGAAGGACGACTCTACGCCTGGACGATCGGCGCGATGTTGGTGCTGGGCAGCGTGTTCGACGTGCTGACACGTCTCCTGGTCGCATATTTCCAGCAGCGGGCCACGAACGCGATCGATGTGGGGTTGGCCTTTCTCCAGCCGCTGCTGATCATCGTGCTCGTTCTGCTTGGGTGGGACATGAAAGGGATCCTGGTCGCCTTGGTTGTCACGCCGGTTGTTGGGGTGATCCTCGCAGTCTCGCGCGCGCGACGGGAAATCGCGACCCTGCCAGAGGGAGGGGGGACTACCGACCGATGGTGGCATCGGGTATGGAGGCGGTTCCTGGTCTTCTCGGCCATCTCCTACCTCATCAACCTGAGCACCTGGATCTACGATCTCGCCTTCCTGAGCCTCGTCACAGCCTCCTACCTGAGCACGTCGGATGTGGCCGCCCTGGGAGTGGCGAGCAAGTTCGTCGGCCTTTTCCTGACCTACTTGATGGTACCACTGAGCGGTATCCAGGTGCCGCTCTTTGCGCATCTCTACGCGCGGAAAGGGTTAAGCGAGCTTCAGCAAGCGTTCGACATCCTGAGCCAGTTCCTCGTGCTGCTGCTGGTCCCGACGGGCGTGGGGCTGGCGCTCCTTTCCCCTTCCCTGGTGCCGCTGCTCTATCCCGGGTTCCCCGCGAGCACGAGCACGCTGGTGGTCATCCTGATCGCGGGTATGTTTCTCGAAACGTTGATCGGCACGCCTCAGAACATCCTGCAGGTGTACGAGCGGTATGGGATCGTTGTGCTGGGGAGGTTGGCCGCCCTGGTAGTGGTTCCCCTCCTGTACCTGTGGGTTCCACGCTACGGGCTCCTGGGAGCGGTCGGGGCGGCGAGCGTTGCCCGCGTCGCTTCCCGCGCGGTGACGTTCGGGTACAGCCTCCGGGCATTTCCGCTGCAGTTCCCTTGGCGGTTCACGGCCCGTGTCGCGGGGGCAACCGCGGCCATGGCGGCCCTGGTCTATCCACTGAGTCTTTGGCTGGGCGTATCCGGTGGAGCGAGCCGCTGGGGAGGGCGCCTGGTGCTGCTCGGAAAGGATCTGGGCCTGGCCGTGCTGGGAGCGTTGGTCTTTTTCGGCGTGCTCCGGTTGCTGGGAGGGCTGGACCCGGCGCTGCGGAAGCGCCTGAGTGAGCTGCGCTTTCCGTTGAAGCGCTGGATCCTTCGGCTCCTCTGAGGCGTCCGGTTGGAGAGATGATTTCCGGCAAGGACTCTCGCAACCCCAATGGAAGCTCGTCGCAGAGTCCCCGCATCCCGCGCGGGGCAAGAGAATAGAAGGCGTGCCTTGAGGAAAACGAGGTCGTGCGTGTTCCGCGTGCCGGGGTGGGTGCGCCCGTTGTGGCCGGCCTTGTTACTGGCGCTGCTGGGAATGCTGGTACTTCTTTTGGCGTTTCAAGCGCGCCCCCCGATCGTGGTACCGGTTGGCGAGGCTGGCGCGGAACCGCTGCTGGAGGATTTCTACGCTCCCGAGTCGGGTGCTGGCAGGAGCTATC
>JBMFPK010000385.1:0-2178 GCA_049969155.1 Chloroflexia bacterium
GCGTACTCGATCGTGCGGAGTTCTGGGATGTCGCAGACGAATGCGATGGGCTCCTCGTCGATCTGCCAGGTGAAACCGTCCGGACTCCTTCCGCGGTGGAGGTGCATCGCGCGGCTCCTGTGGTCCACGCGAAAGACGCCCGCAAAGCCGTCCTGGAACGGCACCACGGCGCTGTTGAAGATGCTGTTGGCGCAGGGGATCTGGTTGCGCAGGATGACCGGGTTGCGCCTGGATCGCCAGACGACCTCGTGGCACCCCGCCGGGCGCTCCTCCCAGGGGATATGGGGCAGAGCCGGGCCTACCGCTTCGACCATAGGTTCCCTTTCCGTCTTCGACGACGAGGTGCCGAGACCGGCGCCCCGTATGAACCCGAACCGGGCTAACGGCCAAACGCACTCAGTGCCCCGCAGGACTCGCGCACGACGAGTTCGGTGGGCAGGACGATGCGCTGTACCGAGGGTCTTGCGCGCGGGCCCTGCAGGAGGCCGATCAAAGTTTCCACGGCCAGCCCGCCGAGCTGGGCGATCGGCTGGCGCACCGTGGTCAGGCGCGGCTCGACGGCGGATGCGGCCGGGATATCATCGAAACCGACGAGGGCGATATCTTCGGGGACCCGGAGGTTGACTTGGCGCAGGAACTTGAGCGCGCCGATCGCCATGATGTCGCTTGCGGCAAAGACGGCCGTGGGGGATGCCGGAAGGAGTCGCTGCATGGCGAGCATTCCGCCGTCCTCCGTATAGTCCCCGTGGACGATGAGGCTTTCGTCCACGGGGATTCGGTGTGCCTCGAGCGCCTGGCGGTAGCCCTCGAGACGGTCCTGAGCGGAAGTCATATTGGCGGGACCGGCGATGGTGGCGATACGGCGGTGTCCCAAGCGGAGGAGATGCTCCACGGCGGTGCGGGCTCCGCCTAGGTTGTCCACGTCCACCGAGGGGATGCTCGGGTCGAGGGGCCGGCCGACGAAGACGAAGGGGATGCCGTCGCGTGCCATCAGGCCGACGAGAGGGTCGTTTATCGTGGCCGAGGCGACGATGACGCCGTCGATATAGCCGTTGCGCAGCACCCGCTGGTACATTTCTTCCTCCCCGGCGGGATCGTTGAAGAGAAGCAACATCAGCTGGTGCTTGTGGAGGTTGCAGACCTCGGTCGCGCCGCGCAACAGCAGGGGGAAGAAAGGGTCGGTGAACAGCGTGGTGAGGGATTCGGGAATCACGACCCCGAGGATTCCGGTACGGCGGGTGACCAGGCTTCTGGCCACTGCGTGCGGGCGGTAGCCACACTCGCGGATCGCCTTCCAGACCCGTTCCCGGACCTCGGGGCGCACATTGGGGTGGTTGTTGATCACCCGGGAGACGGTCGAGCGGGAAACACCCGCGAGCTGAGCCACCTGCTCCAGCGTCGGATTCACCCGAATCTCCTGGGAGCGCTCCCAACTTCGCCGAGCGAAGCGACGTTTTTTTCTCGGGTCCCGGCGCACCAAGGCGCTAAACTTGCCCCTTCGGCCCCTTTTTTCCCGCCTTCGCGCCGGCGTTGAACGGCGTAGTACCGGGATATTGTGAACGTACGCAATATCTTTGGAAGCGCTCTCAAAAAGTATATCATATCGCGGGCCCCTTGTCAAGTGGTTTTCGGCCCGTTTGACAACCCAGCGTGGCACTGGTAGGATAAGGTCGGACCCCGGGACTCTGGAAGGAACGACCAGGAGGGAACGCCATGAAAGGGCTGATCCTGAGCGGAGGGAAGGGCACACGGCTCCGGCCGATCACCTACACGAGCGCCAAACAGCTCGTCCCGATCGCCAACAAGCCGGTGCTCTTCCGCGTGATCGAAACGCTCGTGGAGGCTGGCATCACGGACCTGGGCATCGTGGTCGGCGACACGGCCCCGGAGATCAAGGCAGCCGTGGGCGATGGCTCGCGCTGGGGGGCGCGCGTCACCTACATCCACCAGCCCGAGCCGCTGGGTCTAGCGCACGCGGTGCAGATCTCGGAAGACTTTCTGGGCCAGGAACGCTTTGTCATGTTCCTCGGGGACAACGTGATCGAAAAGGGGATCGCCCCCCTTGCCCGGCAATTCGCGGAAAGCGAGTGGAATGCCCAGATCGTGCTCACTCGTGTGGAGCACCCGGAGCAGTTCGGCGTCGCCGTGCTCGAGAACGGGCGCGTCGTCCGCCTGATC
>JBMFPK010000386.1:0-2116 GCA_049969155.1 Chloroflexia bacterium
GTTGCGGCATTGAGGCGATAATGGGACGCATCCTGGGGCTGGACGTTGGGCGGCGCCGGATCGGCGCCGCCCTGAGCGATCCGGATGGCATCCTGGCCTCGCCGCTGGGTGTCATCG
Organism: Chloroflexia bacterium; assembly: GCA_049969155.1. Classification (GTDB taxonomy): domain Bacteria; phylum Chloroflexota; class Chloroflexia; order DTKN01; family DTKN01; genus DAOTVY01. Next base: position 118 of record JBMFPK010000386.1, read on the forward strand.
AGCGACAGAGTGCACAGGACGGCTTGGAGCAGGTCTGCCGCTGGGTGCGGCAGCACAAAGTGGAGCGGATCGTCGTCGGCTATCCGCTGCGCCTCGACGGCGGGGAAGGGGAAGAGGCGGGACTCGTGCGCGATTGGGTGGCGCGCCTTCAGCTCCGTGTGGACATTCCCATCGAACTGTGGGACGAACGGTTGAGCAGCGCCGTGGCCGAGCGGGCGCTCCTGGAAAGCGGTATGCGTCGGGAACGCCGCCGTCTGGAACGCGATGCCGTGGCCGCTGCCTTGATCCTGCAGAACTACCTGGATGCACGGCGCGCGGGGGAACCGGACTACCAGACCCGGCAGAGCAATCCCTTCAAGTAAGCTCCCTCGGGGAAGGTGAGCAGCACCGGGTGGTCCTCGCCTTGAAACAGGTGGGCGAGGATTTGCACTTCCCGGCGGGCATCCAGGCTCGCCCCGAAGACGACTTTCTGGAAGAGGTCCGCACTCACCAACCCGGAACAGGAAAAGGTGGCTAGCAGACCGCCGGAACGGAGGAGCTGCATCCCCAAGAGGTTGATGTCCTTGTATCCTCGACAGGCGGACATCACCTGGGAGGCTTTTTCGGCGAACTTGGGCGGGTCCAGGATGACGACGTCGAAGGAGCGTCCCTCCGCGCGCCACGCCCGCAGCCGCTCGAAGGCGTTTCCTTCTTCCCACCCCGTGCGCCCTTCCACGCCGTTGAGGCGCGCGTTCTCGGCTGCAAGGGCCAGCGCTTCCGCCGAGGAATCGAGTCCCAGGACGCTTGTGGCTCCCCGCACGGCAGCGTGTATGGCGAACCACCCGCTGTGGGTGAACCCGTCGAGCACCTCTTTTCCGGCGCACAGCGGAGCCAGGCGCAGCCGGTTCTCCCGCTGGTCCAGGTAGGCCCCGGTCTTGTGCCCCCGGCGGATGTCGACGTGGAAGGAAACCCCTCCTTCGAGCACCTCGAGCCGCTCAGGAGGCTCGTTTCCCCACAGCCTGCCGGTGCGTAGGGGAAGCCCTTCGAGCCGCCGCACGGGCACATCGTCCCGTTCATAGATGCCGCTGGGGGACAGGATCTCCGCAAGCGCCCGTACGAGCTCCTCTCGCCAGGCCTCCGCGCCCTGTGTGAGCAGCTGCACCACGATGAAGGGCCCGTACCGGTCCACGACCACGCCCGGCAGCCCGTCGGATTCGGCGTGTACCAGGCGAAAAGCCGTGGTCGAGGAATCCCCAAGCAAGGCCGCCCGGCCGGCCAGCGCGCGTTCCAGCCGGCGCCGGAGGAAAGCAGCGTCCACCGCCTCGTCGCGATCCCAGGTGCACAGGCGGACGCGGATCTGCGAGCGGGGGCTGTAGCAACCGCGGGCGAGGAATTCCCCCTGATCGCTTGTCACATCGACCACTTCCCCGGGCTCGGGCTGCCCCTCCACACGCGCGATGGCCCCCGAGAAGACCCAGGGGTGGCGCTGACGGACCGATTTCTCCCGGCCGGGCTTGAGGACGACACGCGGTTTCACCCCGTTCCATCCTACCGGGCGACGCGGGGGACGTCGCCCTGGGAAAGGAACGCCTCCATCATGAACTGCTCCAGCTCGCGGCTGGTGACGGAAAGGTCCTTCACCGTGTCGACCGATTGCCAGTAGGCGCGGGAGCGGAAGGCCCGTAGTTTCCCCTCGCGGGCCAGCAGGGGAAAAGTGGTGACCTCGTGTCCCCGCGATCCGGGAGGAACGGCTCGATCTCCCGGTTGAGCACGTAGACACCGCCGTTGATCCAGTACGGCAGTTCCGGCTTCTCCCGGAAGCCGAGCACCTGCCCCTCTTCGGCCACCTCGACGATGCCGAACGGACTGAAATAGGGCGTGAGAAAGATCGTCGCCATCGCTCCGGACCGGCGATGCTCGGCGATCATATCCCGCAGGGGGAAATTCGTGATCACGTCGCCGATCGTGACGACGACCGGGTCGTCCTCCGGGGCCAGGGAGCGGAAAGCCAGCTTCATAC
>JBMFPK010000387.1:0-2114 GCA_049969155.1 Chloroflexia bacterium
ACCACGCACAGGGGTAGCGTTTGCCGCCCGGGGCGATCAGCCAGGAGCCGCCCTCCTTCCGGTACTCCTGCAGCTCCGGCTTGAGCTCGGCAAGGAGACGATCCGCGTTCCAGTGGGAGAAATGGAACGAAGGCCAGGGTCGCGGCCGGGTCGGGTCGCCTCGCAAGCTCAGGCGGCAGGCGAGCGCTGCCCCTACCGATTCCCGGATCTCGGCCGGCAGCGCGGGCGAACGGAAGGCGCTCGCCAGAACGGGAACGGCGTCGTCGGAGAGGGTGGCCAGGTAGCCGATGTCCAGCTCCTGGCCGGCCAGCGCGCGCCGGATGTTCGCGCGGGCGATGAACCGATCGACGTTCATCATGCCCAGGGTGCCGGCAAAGCCGAACGCCATCAAGAGGGCCGCCAAGGCGAACGCGCGCTCGCGCCGCACCATCGCCAACACCATAACGGCCACGAGCAGGAGCCCCAGCCAGACCATGAAGACGTGCGTGTAGGTACGTAGGCGGCTAAAGCCGTAGGCGGCTTCATACAGCAGAAGCCGTCGGTACGCCGAGGCCAGGATCACGAGCACCAGGCCGACCAGTGCAACTGCCAGGCCCGAAAAAGCCCGGCGTTGGGAAGCGGCCTCGCGGCGCGCAAACAGGCTGAGCGCCTGCAGGAACAGCAGGCTGAAGAAAGCCACGACGACCAGCTCTCCGAACCCTCGCCGGGCATACTCGGCATAGGTGAACCCCCCTAGGCGGATGTTCTCCCGCCCCCCGAAAAAGTACTGGAACTGGACCACGACAAAAGAGGCAAAGAGGAGCTCGACGCTGACCAGGGCGATGGCCGCTTCCAGGAAGCCCAGGAAGGGGCGGATCACCGCGTTTCCCTCGCCGATCAGCCTTTCCTCCCGGCCCCGAGTGCCCGCATGGAGCACGATGCCAGCAAGGAGATACGCTGTGACGACGATGTATCCGCCACGCAGGAGGTACTCCGGAAGCCTTTCCAACCGCAGGAAGGCCGTCCAGTCCCGCAGCCGCTGGGCAAAGATCGGATCCGCGGAGGAAAGCAACACCGCAAAAACGAGCACACTGGGGGCAGCGATCAGGGTTCCCCGCAGGATCGGCCCCACCTTGTGCAGCAGGCGCTTCGGTTGCTCCTGGGTCGGCTTCCGTGTCGCCGAAAGAAACATCCCGCCGCGAGCGATCATGCTTCCGACCAGCTTGGCATACCGCACAGCATAGTCCAGCAGCCCGTACTCGAGCCAGCGCCCGCCGTGGAAGGTCACGACGAAAAGCCCGAGGAGGAAGAGTGTAAGGAGGTAAGCGAGCACCAGGGTGAGCGGTTCGGCGCGGAGGAAAGTGAGCACGGCGAAAAAGGCCGTAGGGAGGAGCAGCCACAGGCTGCGCCGCGCCGGGTGGATGCCCTCGACACGGAGCAGTATGACCCCAGCCGTCAGACAGAGGGCCGCGTAGAGGGCAAAGTTGATGCCCGGAGCCTTCTTCCAGAAGAGGAAATCGAGCAGCCAGCCAAGAACCAGCACCACCGGCCATAGGCGAGACGGCCGCAGTTCCATGATGTCCTCCACCCGGGTCGACCTTGTCAATGCGCGCAGCGTGCCGCATCGACAAAGGCTTGGAAGAGCGCCCGCTGTTCCGGCCGGTCGAGCATCCGCTCCGGGTGCCATTGCACGGCCAGCAGGAAGCGCTCGTCCTCGCTTTCCAGCGCTTCGATGACCCCGTCCGGAGCCCAAGCGACCGGCCGCAGCCCGCTTCCCGGCCGGCCGACCGCCTGATGGTGCGAGGAGTTGACCTCCAGGTCTTCGGCCTCCAGAATGCCGAAGAGCCGCGAACCCGGGTCCAGGCGCACCCGGTGAAAGGTGCCAAAGGGCGAGTGGGGGACCGCCGTTCCCACGAGGTCCGGGATATCCTGGATCAGGTCACCACCCAGGATGACGTTCAGGAGCTGGCAGCCCATACAGATCCCGAGCACCGGCAAGCCCCTGTTCACCGCCTGCTCGGCCAGTCGGCGGCTTCCTTCCAGGCGCTGAGGGTCCGCTAGCTTCGTGCGTGGATGGAGCTCTTGCCCGTACCATTCGGGGGGAAGGTCGTATCCCCCCGTGAGCAGCACGCCGT
>JBMFPK010000388.1:0-2113 GCA_049969155.1 Chloroflexia bacterium
GTCCGGAAATCCCACGCTGATCTCCACGTTCAGGCTATCCTCCTCGGAGGCGAACACGACCTCTTCCGCAAGCCACTTCCCCCCTTGCCACCGGCGATAGCGGATCGCGAGATCGACGGCCGCTCCGCCCGCCGCAAAGACCCCCTCGCTCCAGGCCAGATGGAGTCCGCCAGCCGTGTCGCCGGCGAGCGACAGGTCCTGTACCGCTTGACCCTCGTTGGGGGTGCTGACCTCCGTCCGGGGGCCCCAGGACGCGCCCTCCAGCACGCGTTCGTAGACGGCGGAACGTTGCGAGTCGTAGGAACAGAGCGGAGAGTTGTCGCTCCAAAGGAAGTGGAGCCGGCCTTCGCCGTCGAACGCAAGCGCCGCGTCATAGGCAACGCTACCCACCCCCGACAGGTTCACCGGAACGCTCCACACGTCGCCGTCCGTGGTGGTGTAATAGGCGTCGTCCAGCCAAGGGTCGCAGCCGAAATAGCCGCCCTCGTTTCGGCCAAAGACGGGCGCATGGAAGAGGCCGTCCGGTCCGAGCACGAGTGCGCCGATGCGGCGGGCGCCGGGCAGGTAGAGCCAGGGCGTCCAGGAGCCCCATGCTCCGTCCTCCTGACAGATGTGTCGGGTACCGGAGCCTTGGTTCGCATACAGGCAGAGACGGCCGGACGCGTCGATCACGAGCTGAAGACCGTACGGCGACGGATGGTAGGTAGCCGTATGGTCGAGCAACTGTTCTGCCGACCAGCCATCGCTATCCCATCGTCGATAGACGATGTCGCTGCCCTCGCCTGGGGCCCGTCGCGTCCAGGCCAGGTGTACTGCCCCCGTGCCATCGGCCAGGAGCACCGGGCCCTCGTCGCGCCGCACCGAGCAGGAGAGGTTGAGTGCCTCTTCCCACTCGCCTTGATGTCTGTATCGGCCCCACACCTCGCCTCCGGGGTCCTCCGAGTATTCCGTCCACACTGCCCAGACATCCTCTCCAGCCGCGTGCACAACCTGCGGAAAAGTCGACCGCCCGGGCGTGCCAGAAAGGTTCCGCGGGGGAAGCCAGAAGGTGTGGAGCTCGAACGCACGGGCATCGCCCAGAACCGCGGCTACGAACACGAGCAGCCCGATCGCCGTGCGGCGCGATGCGAAGCGGGGAAACATCGTACCCTCAAAGGCAAAGAGGGCAGGGATGCCGGGAAACCCGGCACCCCTGCCCGGGGAAACACGCGGTCGGATTACTGGGCGATGCCGTCGTAGGACATCGACCAGTCGCCCGGCCGGGCGGTCATCTGCTCGACGTTGTTCTGGCTGACGATGACGATGATTTCGCCGTCACCCGTCACCCTTACGCCACCGTGGTAGCCCGCCGGGAGATCGACGCACGGATCGGCGATCTGGACAATCTCCAGGTTCGCGCCGGGAGCGATCGGGCCCGCGCTGCAGGTCGCACCCGGGAAGCCAGTGAGCGGATCCGGTGCGTAGGTGTACTCGATGTTCACATCTGCGCTATCCACGTTCTGCACGGTGAACGAGGTGAACCAGCCGTAGTACATATCCATCGTCAGCGGGAGACCGAAGACCATGGCACCGGCCGGAAAGCCCTCGTAGGCAAAGGCCTGCATCAGGCCGGATTCGACCGTGGTACCCGCCTGGGCTACAACGACGAGCTGGGCCGCTGGATTGTCCGCCTCGACCACCGCGGAGAACTTCGGATCGTGCCCGGGCTCCAGCAACTGGATGAGTAGGCAGCTCTCGCCGGGATCCAGGTCACACGTGCCGTCAGGCGCAGAGTCCGAGTAGGCCACCGTCACCACGGTTGCCACCGTACCGACATTCTGGATGTTGATGCTGCTGAACCAGTTGTAGTACAGGTAGTAGAGGGCGGGAACGAAGTACTTGCTGGTGGCCTGGTCCGGCGTGAAGCCGCGGTAGGTGACCGTCATCCCATAGACGTCCGCAGTCTGGTTGTCCACCGCGGCGATCGGGCCGGCAGCCGAGACCTTGGCCGAACCGTTGTAGCCGTCAGCGTTCGTGTCGCAGCCCCTCAGGTCCACCGCGGATACATCCAGGTGCCAGGAGGAGTAAGCGGGCACCGTGGTCGGCCCCTCGGTGTGGCAGACGGTGTTCGTCC
>JBMFPK010000389.1:0-2108 GCA_049969155.1 Chloroflexia bacterium
CGCCCCGCGTGTCCTGCTGCGGCATGCCCCACCTGTGTACGGAGAACTCGAGGTCGCCAAGGAGCTCGCCCGAGAGAACATCCTGGCTTTCGAACGGGAGGGGCTGGAAGCGGTCGTGACCGACTGCGCCTCCTGCGGTTCGATGCTCCGCGAGTACGCGACGCTTTTCTCCGGCGACCCGGAGTGGGCCGCGCGGGCTGCCACCTTCAGCGCGCGGGTGCGCGATATCAGCGCCTATCTCGTGGAGATCGGCTACGAGCGGCCCCAGGGAAAGGTCGAACTGCGCGTGACCTACCACGATCCCTGCCATCTCGTGCGCGGGCAGGGGGTCTCCCGCCAGCCCCGGGAGATCCTTCGTTCCATCCCCGGACTGGAGTTCGTGGAGATGGCCGAGGCGGACTGGTGCTGTGGGAATGCAGGGAGCCACGCGATCACGGACCCAGATGGCTCGGGCGAGATCCTGGAGCGGAAGATGGCGCACGTGGCGCGCACACGGGCCCAGGTCGTGGCGAGCGGCTGCCCGGGGTGCCAGCTCCAGCTGTGGCGGGGTGTCCGCCGCTGGAAACTGCCCATGCGCGTCGTGCACCCGATCGAACTGCTGGACCTTTCCTACCGGAGATCGTGAGGCCGTAGCAAGATCCCGGCCTACGGCGCACGGCCGGGACCATCCCGTCCGGGAGATGTCCCACGGGACGGGTGTATCTCGAACGGAGCGCACGGGTTCGGGAATGGGGGTGTCCCACTGCCCGATCGCCCATTTGACCGCCGCGGGTGCCGGGTGTATCATAGGGCGCGCCTGCAGCAAGTCGGTTTACAACATGAAAAGGAGAGCATATGGGCAAGATCCGTGTCGCGATCATCGGGGTCGGCAACTGTGCCTCGGCCCTTGTCCAGGGCGTGTATTTCTACCGGGATGCGCCGGCCGATGCCTTCATTCCGGGCCTCATGCACACCGTCCTGGGCGGGTACCACGTGGGGGATATCGAGTTCTCGGCCGCCTTCGATATCGACGTCAACAAGGTGGGCCGGGACCTTTCGGAGGCGATCTTTGCCCCGCCCAACAACACCCGCCGCTTCTGCGAGGTACCCCATCTGGGAGTCCCCGTCCACCGCGGGATGACCCACGACGGCCTAGGGAAGTACCTTTCCCAGATCATCCAGAAAGCCCCCGGCCCGACGGACGACATCGTGGGGATCCTGCGCGAGACGCGCACGGACATCGTCGTGAATTTCCTGCCGGTCGGCTCGGAGATGGCCACCAAATGGTACGTGGAACAGATCCTGGACGCCGGCTGCGGGTTCGTGAACTGCATCCCCGTCTTTATCGCCTCCCAAGTGTACTGGCAGCGCCGCTTCGAGGAGCGGGGTCTGCCGGTCATCGGGGACGATATCAAATCGCAGGTCGGCGCGACGATCGTCCACCGCGTGCTCACCCACCTGTTCCGCCAGCGCGGCGTGCGCCTGGAGCGCACCTATCAGTTGAACTTTGGCGGGAACACCGACTTTTTGAACATGCTGGAGCGGGAGCGGCTGGAGTCGAAAAAGGCCTCCAAAACCGGGGCGGTCACAAGCCAGCTGGACTACACGCTTCCTCCCGAAAACGTCCACGTCGGCCCGAGCGACTATGTCCCCTGGCTGGAGGACCGCAAGTTCTGCCACATCCGCATGGAGGGGACGGCGTTCGGGGGCGCCCCGCTCGTGCTGGAGTGCAAGCTGGAGGTGTGGGATAGCCCGAACTCGGCCGGCGTGGTGATCGATGCCATCCGTTGTTGCAAACTCGCCCTCGACAGAGGGCTGAAAGGGGCGATCGAGGCCCCTTCGGCCTACTTCATGAAGACGCCACCCCGCCAGATGTCGGACGAAGAGGCCCGCCTCCTCACCGAGGCATTCATCGCCGGCTGATCCGGCGAGGGATTCCGATGTTCCGGCTGTGCGGCTCTGCCCAGAAGCCCGATCGGTGGGGCCACTATGTGCTTGTCTTGCCCCTTTTCGCCCTCGCCCTGGCGGCGTGCGGCTCCAGGACGGGGCTTCCTGAGCCGTCGAGATCGGTTCCTTCCCCTGCCTTCTTCCCGCCGACGGAGGTACCCACCCCCCCCCCCCCCCCCCTT
>JBMFPK010000390.1:0-2094 GCA_049969155.1 Chloroflexia bacterium
GGAGAGTCTCCCAGCGGTGAATTCCGCCGAGCAGGGCGCCCGGGAAGCGACCGCGTACCTCGCGGAGCGTCGGGGGGGTCTCCCGGTCGTGCCAGTTGATCGCCTGCACCGGGTAATCGGCGACCAGATCGAACATCACGTGGTTCCCGTGCAGGTGGAGCACGTTGAACCAGAACGGCCGCGCAGCTTCCAGAATACGCAGGTCATAGGGCCGGCCGAAGGTGCGGTACTCCTCCTCGCTCAGGAGCTCATAGGTCGCGTGTTGCACGGCCAGGAAGATGCCCGAAATGCCGCTTTCGCTGTATGCCTGGATCGTCCGCAGGACCGTTTCCGTGATCGTCTCCAGGCCGGCCCGTACCGCTTCCGGGTACTGTCTGAGGTGTGGGAGCAGCAATTCGCCGGCGAGGTTCTTCGCCTGGGCGAGCGGGTTAAAGACGGTCATCAGGAAAGGGGTCTCTTCGCCGACAGCGCGGCCGATTTCCACCAGCGCCCGCCCCATCTCGCCGAGCATCCCGCGCGTGGGGTCGAGGACCGGCAAGCGAAGCCAGTCTTCCGGCTCCTGGATCACCCGTGGCCCCCACTCCCGGGTACCTTCCTGGTTCCCGACCCAGTGGGATTCTGCGCCCCAGTCGGCGATGCAGTAGTTGCTCGCCGGCATGACCTTGATGAAATCCCAGTCGAAGGCGCGCTGAAACTCCAGCGTGGCACGCACCAGGGATTCGGCCCGCTGGTCGTCCAGCGGCCAGTGCCGCCACAAGGCGACGGCCGGGCGGTCGACCGGCTCCCCGGCAATCGTAGCTTCCAACCTTTCTCGCTTACTCCACTTTCGCCTCATCGTTGCATCTCCTTGTGCCCTCAGCGCTGGCCCCTAGATACCACACGGCTGTGCCGGTTGTCAAGGGTGCGCTTGACGAAGCCTGCCCCCGGGGATACAATGGTGTTCGCCCGGAATCGATCGGCCCGGGCATCCCAAAACAGAGAAGGATGCCACCATGATCCCGCTCCAGGATACGATCCGTTCCCGCTCTTTCCCCGTAGTCAACTGGGCTCTCATCTTGGCGAACGTGGCCGTCTTTCTGGGATTGCTTTTCCTCGGCCCGGGGGCACAGAAAGCCTGGGTCAGTGCCCTGGCCCTGGTGCCGGCCCACCTGGTGCACCATCCGCTCACCTCTTGGCCAACTCTGTTCACCTCGATGTTCCTGCACGCCGGTTGGAGCCATCTGATCAGCAACATGCTGGCGCTGTACATCTTTGGGGATAACGTCGAGGACCGGATGGGTTCAGGACGGTACTTGCTCTTTTACTTTCTGTGCGGCACCGGGGCAGCGCTGCTGCACGTGGCCTTGAACGCCTCGTCGAGTGTGCCTACCGTGGGGGCAAGCGGGGCGATCAGCGGCGTCCTGGCCGCCTACTTTCTCTTCTTTCCCCGAGCGCGTGTGATCACCCTCGTGCCGCTCTTCGTCCTCCCCTGGCTCGTGGAAATCCCGGCTGTGATCTACCTGGGGATGTGGTTCCTGTCCCAGTTGCTCAACGGTGTGGCGATCGTGCTGGCCGGCACCCGGGCTCTGGGAGGGGTTGCCTGGTGGGCACACGTGGGGGGCTTTGTGGCCGGCCTGCTCCTGGCACCCCTTTTTGCTTGGCGTCCTTACCGCCGACGCGCTTATCTGGACGAGTATTTCCCCTGGTAAAGGAGGGCAGAATGGAGCTGGGCTCCTTGCTCTGGCTGTTCCTGATCATCACCTCCCTGCAGCCGATCGTGCGGCAGAAGATGCTCGAGATGGAACGGCTGCGCACGCTCGAGAGGCTCGAACGGCTCCGGGGAAGCCGGGTGATCCTGATGATCCACCGCCAGGAGACGATGAGCCTCCTGGGGTTCCCGATCATGCGCTATATCAGCATCGAGGACTCGGAAGCGGTGTTGCGAGCGATCCAGATGACCGACGACGATGTCCCGATCGACCTCATCCTGCACACGCCGGGAGGGCTGGTACTGGCCGCGGAGCAGATCGCCTTCGCCTTGCAGAAGCACCGCGCCAAAGTCACCGTCTTTGTGCCGCACTATGCGATGTCCGGCGGAACGCTGATCGCGCTGGC
>JBMFPK010000391.1:0-2067 GCA_049969155.1 Chloroflexia bacterium
TCCTTGCCGGGATCGTGTTACGGGCACGACCGCCGATCCTGGAGGCTCAGGCGGTCGTCCGCTTCGACCCAAACGTCTACACGTTTGCCATCGATAGAGGGGGAAACATCGCTCCGGAGCTGCTGGCCGAAGCCAGATCGTTGCTCGCGCTGCGCGCTCCCGCCGGATTGCTCGCAGTGGACCGTCCGGGAGTGGGCGTCGATTTCCTTGCGACAGCCGAGCCGGCCGATGAGAGCACGCGCCCGGTGCTGGTCGTCCGCGGCCGTGCCACGGACCCCGAAAAGGCGGACTCCCTGGCTCGCTACGGGGCGATTGCGCTGGCGGATGCGCTCCAAAGCCTGCGCGGCTGGGAGATCCTGCGCACGTTGCTCCGGCAGGTCGTGGTGCTTCACGGGCAGGGGAAAACGATCCCTCCCTCCCCCCTCATCCCCCACCTGTACGAGATGCTCGACGCCGGCCTCCTTGCCTACGACCCCTCGATCCCGAGCGCGACACAGGTGCGCGTGCTCGACGAGCAGGACGTGGAAGACATCACCCTGGCTGTGCAGCGGGCCGAGGAACGGCACAGCGCGCGAATCGAGACCCTCCTGGGGCAGCAGGCCCGCGCAAAGAACCCAGAGCAACAGGCCCAGATCGGGGCCCAGGTAAACGCGTTGAGCCGCGAGCGCGAGGTGCTCCGACGCTGCCTGATGACGCTCTACCGTCAGCGCGAGGCGTTGATCGGGAAAGCCGGCCGGCCCTCGCGTCCACAGGTGAACCTGCCCGAAGCCCTTCCGAAGTCGCGTACCGGCATCCGTTACCCCTATCTCCTGGCCGGCGGGTTCGTCGGTCTGGCGTTCGGGGCACTCCTTGCCTGGCTGGACGAAGGCTTCCGCCTGACCGACCACCTCCGCGAGCTTTACACCTACCGCAACCTGTTGTGGAACCTGGTGGTGCGCGACCTGAAGGCGCGCTACAAGAGCTCCGTCCTGGGCTATCTCTGGTCGCTGGTGAACCCGCTCCTGATGGTGACCGTCTTTACCATCCTCTTCAAGTTCCTGTTGAAGAGCCAGATCCCGAATTTCCCGGTCTTTATCCTCGCCGGCCTCCTGCCGTGGAACTTTTGCGCCAACTCGGTTTCGGCGTCGGTCGTCAGCATTACTGGCCAGTCCAACCTGATCAAGAAGGTCTACTTTCCCCGTGAAGCCATCCCGATCGCCGTCGTGCTCTCCAACCTGATCAACTACCTCCTGGCCCTCCCAGCGATGTTCCTGCTGATGCTCCTGCTGAACGCCCACTTTCAGCCCGCGGTCCTCCTGTTCCCACTCATCGCGCTCATCCAGACGATCTTCTTGATGGGCATTGCTCTGTTTCTCTCCTCACTGAACGTCTTCTTCCGCGACACCCAGGTGATCGTCGAGGTGCTGCTGCTCGCCTGGTTCTTCCTGACGCCGATCTTCTACCGGCTGAGCGACATCGTCGACGAGCGACTCGCTCGTCTGGTGCGCTGGCTGAACCCGATGGCTTCGTTGGTCGACTTTTACCGGGACATCTTCTACCTGGGCGGTGTCCCGGGGTGGGATGCCATCACCCGCACCCTCGTCACCGCCGCCCTCGTCCTGCTCGGGGGGTACCTGTTCTTCCTGCGCCTGAGCCCCCGGCTGGGGGAGGAACTGTGATGGCCGCGGTGGTGTTCGACCGGGTGTCCAAGCGGTTTACCCTGCAGCATCAGCGCGAGCGCTCCTTCCAGGAGCTCGCGGTGAACATGGTACGGCGATTCCGCCGGCGGGAGCGGGAGGAGTTCTGGGCGCTCCGGGACGTGAGTTTCCGCGTGGAACCCGGGGAGACCCTCGGCATCATCGGGGAAAACGGCTCCGGCAAGAGCACGACCCTCAAGCTGATCAGCCGCATCATCGAACCCACCCTGGGGGTCATCGAGGTGAACGGGCGGGTTTCCGCGCTCCTGGAGCTGGGCGCCGGCTTCCACCACGATCTGACCGGGCGGGAGAACATCTTCCTCAACGCCTCGATCTTGGGGTTTCAGCGCCGCGAGATCCAGGAAAGGTTGGACGAGATCATTGCCTTTTC
>JBMFPK010000392.1:0-2067 GCA_049969155.1 Chloroflexia bacterium
CGCGTTCGAAGCAGCTGCACGACGCGAGGGGATCAAGGTGATCGTCCAGGTGAGCGAAGGAGGCTAGACATGGCCAAGTACACCATCGGCATCGATTTCGGTACCGAGTCTGGGCGTGCGGTGCTGGTCGACGTCGCCGACGGCCGTGAGGTGGCCACCGCGGTGCACCCCTACCGGGACGGCGTGATCGACGAAGTCCTCCCGGGAAGCGACATCCGGCTCCCGCCGGATTTCGCCCTCCAGAACCCGGCCGATTACATCGACGTGCTGCGCGTCACCATCCCGAGGCTGCTCCAGGAGAGCGGGGTGAAGCCGGAGGATGTGATCGGCGTCGGCACCGACTTTACGGCTTGCACGATGCTTCCGATCGACGAACACGGCACACCGCTCTGTATGAAGCCGGAGTGGAGAAAAAACCCCTATGCCTGGGTCAAGATCTGGAAGCACCACGCGGCCCAGCCTGAGGCGAACCGCCTGAACGCGATCGCCCGGGAGCGCGGCGAGAAATGGCTTCCGCGCTACGGGGGCAAGATCTCCTCGGAGTGGCTCTTTCCGAAGATCTGGGAGACGCTCAACAAGGCGCCGGAGGTCTACTACGCCGCACACCGCTACATCGAGGCCGCCGACTGGATCGTGCTCCAGCTGACCGGACAGGAGCGCCGCAACTCCTGCACCGCCGGCTACAAAGCGATCTGGAGCAAGCGCGAGGGGTACCCCTCGGACGACTTTTTCGCCGCCCTCGACCCGCGGCTGCGACACGTTGTGGACGAGAAGCTCTCCCGCCAGATCTACCCCCTCGGACAACGGGCCGGTGGCCTGACCCGCGAGATGGCGGAGCTCACCGGCCTCCTGCCCGGGACGGCCGTGCCGGTGGGCAACGTGGATGCCCACGTCTCCGTACCGGCGGTGACGGTGGTCGAGCCCGGCCGTATGGTCATCATCATGGGCACCTCGAACTGCCATATGCTCCTGGGCACCGAGGAAAAGATGGTCGAAGGGATGTGCGGCGTCGTAGAGGACGGGATCATCCCCGGGTACTTCGGCTTCGAGGCCGGACAGTCTTGCGTGGGGGACCATTTCGCCTGGTTTGTGGAACATTGCGTCCCGGCCGCGTACGAGGAGGAAGCACGGAGGCGCGGCATCACCGTGCACCAGCTGCTCGAGGAAAAGGCGGCGCGACAGCGCCCCGGCGAGCACGGCCTGCTTGCGCTCGACTGGTGGAACGGCAACCGCTCCATCCTGGTCGACGTGGACCTGACTGGCATGCTGGTCGGCGCTACACTAGCCACCAAGCCGGAGGACATCTACCGCGCGCTGATCGAGGCGACCGCCTACGGAACGCGGGTCATCATCGAGGCGTTCGAGACAAGCGGCGTGGCGGTAAACGAGATCGTCGCCTGCGGCGGCCTGCCGGAGCGCAACCGGCTGCTCATGCAGATCTACGCCGACGTCACGGGCCGCGAAATCCGGGTGGGCGCAACCCCGCAGGCGGGGGCCTTCGGCTCGGCGATGTTCGCCGCTGTGGCCGCGGGCAAGGCCGCGGGCGGCTACGACTCGATCTTCGAGGCCGCCCAGCGCATGGCCCGGCTGAAGGAGGTCGTCTACCGGCCCGATCCGATCCGCCACGAGATCTACAACCGGCTCTACGCGGAGTACCGGATCCTGCACGACTACTTCGGCCGCGGGGCGAACGACGTGATGAAGCGCTTGAAGGCGCTGCAGAAGGAAGTGCTGGCCGGTAGCGAACGCATCCCGCCGAGCCTGGCGTGAGCGAGGAGAAGGCCGATGCTCGAAGCACTGCGAGAGGAGCTCCTGCGGCTTCATCTGGAATTGCCCAAGAACCGGCTGGTGGTCTGGACGGGCGGCAACGTCAGCGCCCGCGACCACGAGAGCGGCCTGGTGCTGATCAAACCAAGCGGGGTGCGCTACGAAGAGCTGCGGCCGGAGCATTTCGTCGTGCTCACCCTGGACGGCGAGATCGTCGAGGGCGAGCTTGCCCCCTCCTCGGACACGGCAAGCCACCTGTACATCTACCGCCACCGTCCGGATGTCGGGGGGATCGTGCAC
>JBMFPK010000393.1:0-2054 GCA_049969155.1 Chloroflexia bacterium
AGTATGGCACGGAGGGGTTCGAGGACACCCCCTGGCGACAGCAGTTCTGGGCCGCCGGGGGAGATGCCGTGCCGGATCAAGCGGCTCTCGCCCTCTACGCACCAGACTATTACATCTATCTCGGCCCAGGCACTCGGTGGGAACAATTCGACCTCTGCGATCCACGGAACCCATACTACAGCTACTTCAGGGTTCGCCACTTTGACCAGAAACCGATCACTGGGGTGGTGATCGGGATGGCACCGTGGTGGGACGGGGACATCCTGAACGCGGCAGTGATCATCGGCTGGAAATGGTGAGGAGGCGACGGGATGGGTAAGCGCCTGCTCTCGCTGGGAATTATTGCTCTGGGGTGTGCGCTCGCGCTGCTCCTGGGCCAGAGACCTGGACCCATTCCGGCGGCGATAGCCGGAAACATCTGCGACCCCGGGGAACCCGCCTGCGGGGGAACACCGCAACCGACGGCCACACAGCCCTTCGCTCCCACTTCCACCCGTACCCCGACGCCTTCCGCCACCCCCGGGGGGCCGACGCCGCCTTCCCCTTCCGCGCCACCCGCCACCCCCACGCCTCCAGGACACCACTACGAGCTCGCGGTGTGCGACGAACCGCCCGAGCCGATCCCCGCTCCCTGGGTCGGGGTGGCGGATTACCTGGTGGAGAACCGCTGCGTGCGCGAGGGGGGAAACACCTACTGCTATGGGGTGTGGATCAGGAACACGAATGAGTCGCTATATGAGAACAAGAGCCTCAGATCTCTGCCGCTGCCTGCTCATCCGGTATCCGAGGGTGACCATTGCCCGAACCAACCCTTGGACGATGTGCATAGAGCCAGGCCTGTCTGCACGGTTGGCAATGATCCTGTTTACGTCGCTGGCTCCTGGTACTACAACGGCCTATCGCGGCCCGTGGTGGATCCCACACCGTACGCGGTAGCCCTCTACCGGCCCGAGCCCGGGCTGAGCATCCGTGTCTCGTATCACCATGCCTACGTCCCTGAGCCGGCCTACGACCAAGCGACCGCCTGGAACTTCGGGGCAGACTATGTCTGTCGGGACCACGGCACCCCAGGACCCACCCCGCCGCCTCCGCCGGTGCCGCCGACCCCGACCCCTTCCCCAGCCGCCTGCCCCACGTGCTCGACCTGGATATCTCCGCAGGGCTCGCTCTCGCTGCCCTATCTTCTGCCCTCGGCCGCCATCACCCTCTCCTGGGGCTGCTCCGCCTCGCCGGCCGGGTACCTGCTTTCCGTTTGGGCAAGTGACGGAGGGGCATGGTGGCTGGTCGAGCGGCGTAGCACCGGGCCGGCCGAGCACCAGGTGCGCCTGGAGCTCGTCCCAGGACTGATCTACCGCGCGCGTGTCGAAGCCCGCTTCAGCCTAGGAGGAGCGATGGCTTCCTGCTGCGGCGCCGAAACGTACTACCGCCGCTCTCTGCTCCTCCCCCCGCACCCGGTCCCGCAGCTCGGGGTGCGCCTGTTCTACTACTCGGACCACGATCCGGACCCCGCGCACGGCCCCGACAATCCATACGAGACTACTAGCCCGCTCATCTTCTGGAACTACGGGGAGATGCTCCATGTGCGGCCCTGGGCCACGTGGGAGGAGCCGGAAGAACCCGGGTGGCGGGCAGAGACGCGCCTCAAGGCGTGGCGTTACCGGGGGTCGCGTACCGCGCGGGGGAGCTTCCCGGCGCGCTGCCGCCCCCAAGACGCCCCCTCATGCGGTTGGCAGGACGCCGAGCAGACACGCTACATGCATCTGCGCTGGTGGCGAGGGCTCCTCCCCGGAGAGATAGAGGGCGAGACCGCCGGGGAGAACCGGCAATGGGTGTATGTGACGCCGCCAGGTGAGATGAGCTTCGCCTACGAGGTGCGGGGAGAGACTGAATGGGTGCACGAAGAAAGCGGTTACACGGTGACCTTCCCGTTCACAGAAACGCTGACAGTGACGGTGCGGTTGCGCTACCCGGTGAACATCCCTTGAGGCGCTGACCCATGAGGACAAGACAAACTACGGCTATCACCCTGTTCGGATTGACCTTGATACTCCTCG
>JBMFPK010000394.1:0-2051 GCA_049969155.1 Chloroflexia bacterium
GGCCCGGCGCAAGCCGGATTGCACAGCTCGCTCATAAAGGCGGAGCGCTCCCTTGAGATCGCCCTGTTCCTGCCGCTCGGCGGCCTCGCGGACCCATTCCTCCAGCTGGTACTGGCTGACGGGTGTGCTGGGGGCGGGCTCCTCGGCTTCCTCGCCGCGTTCCCGCCGGGCGGCCATCTCCCGCCTCAGGCGAAAGAGGGCCTCCCGGGCCTGACGGTGCTCCGGGGCCAGCCGGAGGGCCTCCTCACAGAGGGCCATCGCCTCATCCAGGCGCTTCTCCTGGAAGAGGATGCGCACGCGCTCCAGCAGGGCCTGGGCCGCAGACTGGTTGTCCCCGGATTCCTGGTAGAGGCGCGCAAGACGGGCCAGGACTTCGTGATCCTGCGGGAAAAGCTCTCGCAGCTTTTGAAGCGCCCCGATCGCTTGGGGAATCTTCTGATGCAACACGTGGAGGTCGCTGAGCCGGAGGTAGGCGTCCCGGGCGCGGGTTCGGTCCTCGACCCGGACATAGGCTTCCGCCAAACGCTCGAGGATGACCGGGTCCTCGGGCATTTCCCGATGGAGCTGTTCGTAGATCTGGAGCGCCTCCGGCCACCGCGAGAGCCCTGCCCAGGCAGCGGCAGTCCCCAGACGGGCATCCAGGTCATCGGGGAACTCGGTTGCGGCCCGCTGGTACTCGCGCAGCGCCTCGCTCCATTCCCGTTTCCAGGCATGCTCCTGGGCCCGCTTCATCGCGGCGTTATAGATGCCTCGATTTCCGGCCATACTCGCTCCTCCTGGCCTACGGGGACCCCCTTGCCCGCAGCAGGGAACGAACCGTACGGGGACCGAACGGCTACATCCCCAGCAATTCCACCATCAGCGCCTTCTGGGCGTGGAGGCGGTTTTCTGCCTGGTCCAGCACGACGGAGTGCGGTCCGTCGATCACGTCGTCGGTGATCTCTTCGCCCCGGTGGGCCGGCAGACAGTGTTCCACAATCACGTCCGCCTGGGCCACGGCGACGAGGGCGGCGTTCACCTGGTAGGGAGCGAAGATCTGCCAGCGCATCTCGGTCTCCGCCTCCTGGCCCATGCTCGCCCAGACGTCCGTGTAGAGGACATCGGCCTCGCGTGCCGCCTCCCGCGGGTCGTGGACGATTTCCACCGCGCTGCCGCTGCGGGAGGCAATTTCCCGGGCTCGGGAGGTGATCTCCGGCCGCGGCTCGTACCCGGGCGGGCAGCCGACCCAGATGTCCACCCCCAGCGTCGCGCAGATCAGCATCAGGCTGTGGCAGACGTTGTTCCCGTCCCCGATGAAGGCGAACTTCAGCCCCTCGAAGCGGCCTTTGTGTTCCCATACTGTCAGGAGGTCGGCCAGGGCCTGGCAGGGGTGCTCCAGGTCGGAAAGGCCGTTGATCACCGGCACCGATGCGTACTCGGCGAGGTCCACAACCGTCTGATGGGCGAAGGTGCGCGCCATGATGAGCTCTGCCCAGCGGGAGAGGTTGCGGGCCACATCCGGCACGGATTCCCGCACCCCGAGGCGGATGTCGTTGGGCCCGAGATAGATCGCATGGCCGCCCAAGTGGGTCATTCCTGCCTCGAAGGTGTAGCGGGTACGCAACGACGGTTTTTCAAAGATCATCGCTAGCGTCTTCCCCGCCAGGAGGGGCCGGTTTCCCCCTTGCTTCCACTCGCGCTTCAGCACTTGGGCTCGCTCCAGGAGGGCGAGGATCTCCTCTCGGTTCAGGTCGGCGATGCTGACTAGGTCGCGTCCTTTGAGCATGGGCCTCTTCTCCTTGTCTGCTCTCGGGCTCCCCGCGCACAGTAGGCAACGACGCGCTCCCTCGCGGGAGCGGTTTCAGTATACTACACAAGGAGGTTTCCCGCAAACCCATCCTGTATGGAGCAAGAAAAACGCACTCCGGGAGCGTTCCGCCCCCGGAGTGCGGGTTGCGGAGCCTAGACCCAACCGCGCAGCTTGCAGGCCTCGGCGACCCGCTTGATCGCAACCATGTAGGCGGCCAGGCGGTTGTGCACCTTGTATTGCTGGGCCGTCTGGTGCACGGCGT
>JBMFPK010000395.1:0-2026 GCA_049969155.1 Chloroflexia bacterium
GCACCGCTGCCATAGAGGTACACGCGCTCCTCGTCCACCCGGTAGGTGCGAAGCAGGAAAGCGAGCATCGCCAGCAGCCGGCGCTCCGTGTAGTTGACCACCATACCGCCCGGCGGCGGGGGGTCTCCGGGTGCTTGCAGCCAGTCGCCGTAGCCGTACCAGAGGGTGCGGCACCGGTCGTCGGGGAGGACGTAGATGGCCGACCAGTCGCCGGGGACGCCGTCTCCCCCGGTTTCGGCGTCCTGGGGAACACGGTAGGCCTCGTCGTAGTCGTGAAGAACGACGACCAGCGGGAAATCGTCCGGGCGGGCAAAGTATTCCTGCGGAAGCCCCACATAAAAGTTGTGCGCATACCCCTCCAGGCCGGGGTTCCAGCCGGTGTCGGGCATCCACTGCGTGTAGACCGCGCCCAGACTGGACGGGCTCTCCCACACGCGGACGGCGCCGATGGGGGCGACAGATTCCACCACCGGGCCGGCGGTGTTGCGCTCGAAATCGCTTCGGTTCTCCAGTTCCCCGGTCACAGCGGTAACGGCGTAGTAGTAGGTACCCGCGCGCTGCGTCGTGGCGACGAACAGTCCGCTGCCTTCGGGGAGCTCCGGTCCGAGCCCCACACCCTGCACGTCGGTGATGACAAAGCGCGTCTGGGAGATCGGGGACACTGAGGGGGCACTGGGGCAACCTTCCGCCTCTCTGCGGTAGTAGCCGCTTCCCCGAGGGACTTCCGCGATCCGGGTGGCTGCGACGATGGTGCGTGCGTCGATCGGCACCGTGTGCCGGTAGATGCGGTAGCGATCCGCGTCCGGCGACTCACGCCACGTGAGAAAGGTCTGGCCCGGACGGCGGAGGGCGCGCAGGTCTGAGGGCTGGGCCGGAAGCCTGGGGGTCGGGCTGAGGATGGTCACGAGGGACGGTGGAGGCGTCGGAGTCGGGCGGAGCCTCCGGCCGAACGCTCCATAGGCAACCGCAGCAGCCACGAGGACCAATCCGAGGAAGAGGATCCCCCAGCGCCAGGCACGACGGCCGCGGGCGGTGACTGCCGGTGCCTTCTTGTCCATCGGGATCCTCCGAGGAATTCAGCCCTGTCACAGGCCCATTGTACCACAGAAGCAACCGGAAAGTGTGTGGCGGAAATGGAAATCCCCGCGCGTTGGTTATGGGTAACCGGAGACAGAGACGGTCGGCGATCTCGCCGCGCATTGACACCACCGCTGCGGGGTGGTATGATTGAAGTGAATGCCTGCAAGTCCATAGAACCGGCCTATTCGAAAGGCGAGAGCCATAGATGAGTGCAAAGAAAGGAGGTGATGTCCCGGCATCATCCCCGGCTGCCGATCCAGATCGTGGTAGAGTGAGGTTGTGCCATGAAAAGTCCTCTTGCC
Source organism: Chloroflexia bacterium (assembly GCA_049969155.1). Lineage (GTDB taxonomy): Bacteria > Chloroflexota > Chloroflexia > DTKN01 > DTKN01 > DAOTVY01. The sequence continues at coordinate 1,383 of JBMFPK010000395.1, forward strand.
AGAATCGGTGCCTTGGTGGCGATCCTGGGGGTGCTCCTTTCCGCGCCTCTCTTCAGCACCGCCGGAGCCCAATCTCCCGACCCTCTGGACAAGATCGAACCTCTCCTTCTCGAAACCCTCTCGAACAACGGCTCATCGGATGCCATTGTTCGCTTCGCCGAACAGGCCGACCTCTCCCTAGCATACTCGATGTCGTGGGAGGCCCGCGGGGCATACGTGTACGACGTCCTCCGGGAGACCGCGGAGCGTTCCCAACAGGTGGCCAAGGACTACCTGCGCGCGCGTGGGCTTTCGTACCGCACGTTCATCGCCGGGAACGAGCTCTACGTGTGGAATGCAGACCTCTCGGTTGCCCGGACACTGGCCGCGCTTCCCGAGGTCGCCTCGATCCGCGCTCCGCGCATCTACTACGTCGATCCGATCCTCTCCGAAGAAGCGAACGCGGCGCCCCACGCGCTGGACTGGGGCATCGTGGACACGGGCGCGGACGACTTTTGGGCGACCTTCGGCGTCCAGGGGGACGGGATCGTCGTGGCGAACATCGACACGGGCGTGCAGTGGAACCACCCTGCCCTGGACCAAGCCTACAAGTGCGCCTCCAACCCGACCAACCCCGCCTGCTGGTACGACCCGTCGAATATCTG
>JBMFPK010000396.1:0-2015 GCA_049969155.1 Chloroflexia bacterium
GCCGAGCGTCACGGTCAAACCTGTTTCCCAGATCTCGGTCACGAGGTAGACCGGGAAAGGTTCCCATTCCAGCCGCAGGCCGGCTTCCCGCAGGAAAGCGAGTCCCCCGAGATGGGCCTCCAGGTAAGCGAGCGCCTCCTGCTCCCCGACGGTGCCTGAATTGCGCCAACCGGAATGCGGCTGGATGGCCGCGAGGTCGTTGACCGTGGAGAGAAGCCTTTCGAGGGACACGGCTTCGAGCGGGTTCCGCGTTGCCTGGCCAGCGGGTGAAGCGGCGGTCGGGCTAGGCGGCAGGGTGGCCCGTGTGGGTGTGGAAGGGGGCGGTGAGGGAGGAACGCTCCAGGGCAGGGTGCACCCGGCAACCACCAGTAGGGAGAACAGCGCCCACATCGGCCGGCTTCGCACGTCTCACCTCCACGCTCCGTAGTTCCACTCGCGGCTGAGCACCATCAGGGCCAGGGAGATCGCGCGGCCGGCAAAGCTCGGGCAGACACCCGTTCGATGGTGTCCTGCTCCGTTCCGGCACCCTGTGCGCTGCTTTCCAGTGCACCGCGGCCCGGGGCTCCTCTTCCTCGGCAGGGTTCCCGGCGCTGGAGAAGCGCAGCCCTTCCCGGACGGCTTTCAGGTCCGGGGTGGATTTCAACCGGTCGGCCCGCAGGTGCATCCGCTTTGCCGCGTTCACCGGCTGGTTGCTCAGTCGGGGGCTTGACGTATCCACCTCCAGCACCGTGCTGTCCGCCCTGCCCTGGGTTGCGAGTTCCGCCACCGCCGGGACGTTGGCCTGCGGAGCGGAGCCCCTCGCGCCATCGAAAGCCCCAGGGCAGACAGCTAGAGGATTCCGAACAACGTCAGGAGGGTGAGCCAGGGGTGCCGTGCCACTACGCGGCGTGGCGCGTCCATTTTCTGTCTCGCGCGTCTTCCCGATAGCCGCTTCTCGCTCCGACAGGCAAGCGTCTCTTGACTGACCTCTTCTGCAGCACATTCCTCGGATATTATAGCACACAGGCTCACTCGTCGCGAGCACAAGTGCGCTTCCCTACGTTGCGCTCCGAGGCGGTCGGCTTGCCGCGAAGTGGGCGGATGCTTCCCATCTTTCGCGGACAGCGCTCTCTTTGACAGCGTGTTCCCTGCGTGCTATCCTGGTACCCAGGTCAGGATGGTGGCGCCGCGCTCTGGCTGTCGAGGAGGACGCGATGCGGCCGTTTCGCTCCCGTGTGGCGTTGGCTGTGGACGGTGGAGGCATCCGCGGGGTGATCGTCACCCGGGCTCTATCGATCCTGGAGGAAGAGCTCGGAAAGCCGTGCCACGAGATCTTCCGGCTCACCGCCGGCACCTCGACCGGCTCGATCGTCTCCGCAGGGATTGCCGCGGGCCTCACCGGAGAACAGATACACCGTCTGTACGGCGAGTTCGGCCCCGTCGTGTTTCGCCGGACCTGCCGTGCGCTCTTGTGGCCTCTCAGCCGCTATCGCTATACGCACGCACCGTTGCGGGCAGCGCTCCAGCAGCACTTCGGAGACATGCGGATGGGAGACTTTTGGTCTGCAGACCCGCCGACGGACGTCGTGATCACCGTTTTCGACCTGGTAGAAAACCGGACGCGCTTCGTCAAGCCGTGGAAGGACGAGTATGCCTCTTGGCCGGTAGTGGAGGCCGTTTTGGCCTCCTGTTCCATTCCGACCGTCTTTCCCCCCGTGCAGGGCCGGTACGTCGACGGCGGGGTTGGCTCCTACGCGAATCCCTGCTATCTCGCCGCCTACGAGGCGCGCTTCTGCCTTCGCTGGCCGGCCGAGGAGACCACGCTGATCAGCCTGGGGACCGGGCGTTGCCCTCGGACCATCCGCCCCGGAGACGCGGACCGTTACTTCCCGTGGGAGTGGATCGGGCCGGTGCTCGGCGCATTCCTGCAATCTGCCGACGATCAGCAGGTGCATCTGGTACGTACCTTCTTCGAGCACTTGGATTTCCGCCGCTTTCAGGTCGACTTGCGCGAGAGTATCGGGGCGGATGCGTAT
>JBMFPK010000397.1:0-2009 GCA_049969155.1 Chloroflexia bacterium
GGGGAGGGTGATGAGACCGCGCCGCAGGTCCCCGCCGGCCGGCTTGCCCAGGACGCGCTCGTCGCCGACATAGTCCAGCACGTCGTCCACGATCTGGAAGGCCATGCCCAGGGCGTAGCCGAAGGCGCCCATTGCGGCCACCGTCTTCTCCGGCGCGCCGCCGCAGATGGCCCCGATGCGTCCCGCAGCGCCGAAAAGGGAAGCGGTTTTCCGGCCGATCTTGAGGCGATAGCTATCCAGCGCCGCTTCGAGCGGCTCGACCTCGTTCACCGTGCTGATCTCGCCCTCGCAGATCGCCACCGCGGCCTCGGCGATCTGCTCCAGGACACGGATGTCGCCCGTGAGGGCGATCGCCCGTGCGGCCAGCGCGAAAAGGTAATCCCCGACAAGGACCGCGGCATCGTGGTGCCATTTCTCGTGGATCGTCGGCCGACCACGGCGGTGGGGTGACTGGTCGATCAGGTCGTCGTGCACGAGGCTTGCGGCGTGGACCAGTTCCACCGCGGCCGCTGCATACACCGTACCGGGGGTGATCGCCCTGCACCCCAGCTGGGCAGCGCGGAAGACCAGCGCCGCGCGCAGCCGCTTTCCGCCGGCGGAGAGCAGATGACGGGCCGGCTGGGACAGCCACAGGACGGGGGATTCCACCAGCCCCTGCATGTAGCTTTCCAGGCTGGTCATAGCTTCTTCGATGCCGATCGGGGCGTCCATCGATCCCGTCCTCTGGGCTCCTCAGGGCATCACGGCCACCGTGCGCGCAGCACTCCAGAGCCGTTCCAGCTGGTAGCGGTCCCGCTGCGCCAGGCTGAAGATGTGCAACACGACGGAACCGAAATCCATCAGGATCCACCCGCTTTCCGCTGTCCCCTCCACACGACGGGGCGGCGCCTGTTCCTGCTCCGTTTTGTCCAACACTTCGTCCGCGATGGCCTGCAATTGCCGTTCGCTTTCCCCGCTGCAGATGAGGAAATAATCGGCGATCAGCGAGATGCCCCGCAGGTCCAGCAACACGATATGGCTGGCCTTCTTGCCAGCCACCCACTCCATGAGTCGATTGGCCAGTTCTCGAGGTTCGATCGTGTGCCTCCTCCAGCGTGGATTTGCCTCCGGGGAAAGGGTGCTTCCCCTTGAGGCCCTGTCCGTCGCGGATTATACACCAAAGGGAAAACGGTGGCAACTGGCGATTTGCCGGGTGCGGAATCGTGTTGTACAATGGCGCCGCAGACTCGGAAGGAGGTGACCATGGACAAACTGCCCGAACAGCTTTCCCTGGAAGAGGCCTGGAAGCTGGCCATCCAGCGCGAGCGAGAAGCCCAGGAGCTCTACCGTGCCCTGGCCGAGCGGGTATCCAGCTCGGAGGCGCGTGCCTTGTTTTCCTTTCTTTTGGAGCAGGAAAAGGAGCACGAACAGCGGCTGCAGGACGAATACGATCGGGCCTTTGCACAGGAATGGTAGGGTCCAAGGGCGGTCAGGGGTAGGATGGAACAGGAAGTGCAGGCGCTCCTGGAACGAGGGGAGGGGGAAGAGCAGATCTTTCTCCCTGCGCGCAGCCGGCGCGCCCTGCTGGGGGAAGCCCTGGTAGCACTAGCCAACACCCGCGGGGGGTACCTGGTGCTGGGGGCGCGCCGCCGTCGGGGCCGGTTCGAAGGGGTCGCCGAGCCGGAGGAAGCCTGCCGCGCCCTGCTCGATGCGGCCCGGCGTTGCCGGCCGCCGTTGAAGCTAGCGCCACCGGCCGTGGTCGTAGTGGGAGGGGTCCCGCTGGTGGTTGCGCACGTAGCGGCGGATCCGGCCCAGGTCTATCACTGGGAAGGTCGTTACCTGCACCGCGTGGGTGCCACGACCGTTCCTCTGGAGCCCGCGGAACTGCGCCGGCTGCTCCTCGAGCGGAGCCCCGAAGGATTCGAGGGAACGGTACCCCCCGGGGCTACCCTGGACGATCTGGACGAAGATGCCGTGCGAAACGGCATGGTCGCATCGGGATCGGCCTCGCCCGACCCTTCGCTCTGGCT
>JBMFPK010000398.1:0-1992 GCA_049969155.1 Chloroflexia bacterium
CGTTCGTGATCTACAACGGCTTCGACGCGGAGCTGTTCCAGCCCCAGGAACCGGACTCTGCGCTGCGGGCGCGTTTCGCACCGCACGGTGAGGGGATCGTCCTGTACGCGGGCCGGCTCATCCCTTGGAAAGGCGTGCAGTACGCGATCGCCGCGATGGAGAAGGTGCCGGATGCCGTGCTCCTGATCGCCGGCGATGGACACTACCGGGAGGCGCTCGAAGCACAGGTGCGCGCTGCGCGGCTGGAAAGCCGCGTGCACTTCCTGGGACACGTCCCTCACGAGGAGCTGCCACGCTGGCTTGCGGTGAGCGACCTCCTGGTGGCCCCCAGCTTCGCCAGCGAGACGTTCGGGATCGCGCTCGTCGAAGCCCAGGCGTGTGGGGTGCCCGTGGTGGCTAGCCGCTTCGGGGGGTTCCCGGAAGTCGTCCAGGACGGGAAGACCGGCCTCCTGGTTCCGCCGCAGGACCCGGACGCGCTGGCGCGTGCCCTGGGGGAGCTGCTCTCCGACCCGGTCCGGCGGCGCGAGATGGGGCAGGCCGGCCGGCGCTGGGTGCACGAACGCTTCCACTGGAGCCGCGTCGCGGAGCGGGTGCTCGAGGCCTACCGGAGGGCGCTGGAGGGCGCTTCCGCCTGAGCGCTACTTCTGGCAGCGCGCGCGCTTGAGCGGGTTGGGCCCTTTCTCCTGCACGCGCCGTGTCATCTCCTCCACCGCAGCCGCAAAGGCCGAGCCCTGCGAGCCGGTCACGAAAAAGATCTCCACCCGCTCGCCTCCCAGGCCGATCTGGTCCAGGAGCGCTTTGGCCCTTTGCACGCGCTTTTCGGCGCGCAGGTTACCCTCGATGTGGTGGCAGGTCCCTTTCTGACAGGCCACGACCATCGCGGCGTCGGCTCCCTGCTCGAACGCCTTGAGGAGGTAGAGGAGATCGAGTTTCCCTGTGCAGGGCAACTTGACCACCTTGATGTCCGCCGGATACTGGATGCCGGTGACCCCGGCCATATCCGCGGAGGTGTAGCCGCAGTAGATGCAGGTAAAGACGGTGATTTCGGGAAGCGGTTCCGGCTCCACGGCTTTCTACTCCTCGCGTTCCTCGGGCAGCCAGCAGCCGAGTGCCGTCATCTCCGGAACGATGATCTGCTCGTCGCGGTAGAGGGTTAACTGGATCGCCTTCGCCGGGCATTCGCTGGTGCAGGTACCGCACCCCTGGCAGCGCCCGGGCTCGATGTAGGCGGCGCCCTGGATGCCGCCCACGCCGGTGCGCGTCGGATCGATCACCGGCACGTCGAACGGACACACGCGGACGCACGTCAGGCACCCGACGCACTTGGCCGGATCGACCACGGCGGCGATCCCTCCGACCTCCAAGCTGTCGCGGGAGAGGATCGTGAGGGCACGGCCGGCCGCCCCCATGGCCTGGGCGATCGTTTCCTCGATGAACTTGGGATAGTGTGCCATCCCGCACACAAAGATCCCCTCGCGGAGGAAATCGATCGGCCTCAGCTTCAGGTGCGCTTCCATGAAGAAGCCTTCCGGCGAAAGTGGAACGCCGAGCATGCGCGCCAGGCGCTCCGTGCTCGGGTCCGGCTCGATGGCCATGCTGAGCGCCAGGGCATCAGGGTGGATCACGAGCTCTTCCCGCAGCACGGGATCGACCACCCGCACGGTCAGCTGTCCATCCGGCGCCTCGACCTGCGGGGGATGGCGATCATCGTACCGTACAAAGAGCACCCCTCGGCGGCGTGCCTCGGTGTAATACTGCTCGCGGAAACCGTAGGTAATGAGGTCCTTGTAGAGGACATAAATCTGGGTTTTCGGGTTGAGACGCTTGATGCGCAGCGCGTTCTTTACCGTGTTTGTGCAGCAGATGCGGCTACAGTACTCGTAGGTCGCGCGGGGAGGGCGCACACACTGGATCATCACCACCGTGCTCATCCTCACCTATATCCTGGGAAGCGACGGGGTCTATGCCATCCTGGCCGGCGGGGTGATGCTG
>JBMFPK010000399.1:0-1948 GCA_049969155.1 Chloroflexia bacterium
AACGAGGGCGGGGAATGCAAATTCCCCGCCCTCAAGTTTTTCTCTGCGCACGTGCGGCGATGGACCCCGGATCGTCGCCCGGTCGGTCAGCCGGCCCCGACGATGGCGCTTTTTCCCTTGTGGGGCTGGTCTTCCTGTGTGAGGCGTTCGCTTTCCCTGTGAAAGGGGGCGAGGCTATCCTAGACGGCCGGTGCGTCGCAATGCTTCGCGGCGACCACGTCGGCCGGCACGTCACAGGAGTAGTTCGGGAGAGGTATCCAGCGGCTTGCCCGCACCCGCACCTACCACCGTAGCGGTAGGACCCATCCCAGGACGAGTCCCAGGATGTAGAAAAGCCCCGTGGAGCGCGTGAGTAGGAACGCCCAGGCGACAAACCACAGCGGCCAGATTGGGTAGCCCGGGGGTGGCTCGGCGGGCTTCGGGGCGTTGTAGGCCCGCAGGATGCGGATCAGGCGCGGGATCGACAGCAGTGTGAGCAGCGCCCACACCGGAAGGGCCCTTCCCCAGGGGCTGTTGGACACCGGGAGCAACACGAGCGCCACGATCAGCGGGTAGAAGAGCACCATTAGCCCTTGTGTGAGCCTGCGGGCCCGTCCTTCTCCGAGGAGCACCGGCACCGTGTGTACTCCCCGGGCCGCATCCATCTCCCGCTTGTCGATGTGCTTGCCCAGGAGCACCGTGGTCACGATAAAGGAGTAGGGCAGGGAGGCGAGCCATACCCACCAGGGAATCTGACCGGCGACGACGTAGTAGGTCCCGCCGGTCATCAGCGGGCCCCAAACGATAAAGACCGCGAGTTCCCCCAGCCCGATGCGCTTCAGGCGGATCGGCTCGGCTGTGTAAAAGATGCTGATGAAGAACCCGAGCCCAGCAAAGAGCAATACCGGCCAGCCGCGCAGCCAGGTGAGCACGGCCGCGATGAGCGCATCGATCCCGAGGAGGACGCCTGCTCCCCTAAGCAGTGCCCGCTCGCTCATCAGTCCTCCCACAATCGGGTGGGGGGCATACTGCACCCGGGCGTAATCCGGGGTATCCAGACCGGCTTTGTAGTCGAAATAGTCGTTCAGCATGTTGTTGCTCGCGTGCGCAAGCGTGATCCCCACGACACAGGCAAGGCAAAGGAGCCACTGCCGCGGTTCCTTCGGCTGTGCGAGCAGGCCGCCGATTATCCCGGAGGTGATCGTCATGGAGAGCACCTCTGCCCGGGTGGCAAGCAGCCACCGGGATGCGGTGTCTATCGGCCGGCCCGGGGGGATGTTTCCGGTGCTGAGGATCGTCAACCAGGTACGGAGCATCGTCGACCTCCTGAAAGCTGTGTCATTCGTGGGCGATTTCCCGCGCGATCTTGCGCCCCAGCCGCACGCTGTAGTTCGTCCCGCGGTCTTCGGGGTAGATTTGCGTCGTGTTGGCGAGGTAAAGTCCGGGCACCGGCGTGCGGTGGGGCGGGATGCGCTGCGAGTAATAGGGGGTGACCACCGGCTGGGCACCGGGGTCCCAGAAGAGCCAGAGCGCTTCTACCCAGTCCGGACGAAAAGATGGGTTGATCCTTCGGATTCCAGGAAGGTAATGCGCGAACAGCTCTTCTGCGGAGCAATCCAGGTAGGGGTGGCCGGGGGCAAGATAGTTCGTGAGGTAGAGGAAATGCCGGCCCCCGTACACCTCGGGCGGGATATAGTTCGTGTGCTCGATCGCCCCCACAAAGGGGCTCTCCGGGTCACTGATGTTCAGCCAGTAGATATGGCTCAGAGGGCGGGAGAGCTGGAGCACCAGGCAGAGGGCGACCTGGTAGCGCACCCCGGCGACCAGCCGGGTGTATGCCTCTGGGAGGTCCGGGGCCATCTCCAGGAACGCCGGGGAAGGGACCGTAGCGATCACCGCGTCGAAGGGCCCGGCCTGTGTTCCATCCGGCAGGAGGAGGTAGCGTGCCCGTCCTTGCTCCAGGAGCACC
>JBMFPK010000400.1:0-1907 GCA_049969155.1 Chloroflexia bacterium
CCCCCGACCTCGGTGCCGCCGACGCCTTCTCCTTCCGCGCCCCCGACCTGGATACCCACTCCAGGTCCCACAGCGGCCCCCACTTGGACACCCACTCCTGAGCCCACGGCCACTTGCACCGGGACACCCACCCCGGGGCTCACATCTACCCCGACGCCTACCACTGCCCCGGGGACCCCGGCGCCTACCCCGCGCCCGCGTACGCCACGGCCTGGGGCATCCCCCACGCCGACCGCTCCCTGTGCGCGCGCGGTGGTGAGCGGGCAGGTGTGCGGCGCAGGGGTCACCGTGAGCATTTCCTCCTGCTGCCCGCCCTGGAGCGCCACGACGACGGCCAATGCGCAGGGACGTTTCGTCTTCGCCGCGCTTACGGCGGGCACCTACACGGTCGAGGCCCAGGGGCGAAGCCGCGTGGTGAGCCTGCCGAACTGCGATAGCCGGGTGCAGGTCGACCTCTGCCCCGGTGCTCCGCCGGAGGCAACGTCCCCGCCGGCGCCGACGCAGGTAGGGATCGAACCCACGGCGACGGTCAGCGCGCCGGTGGAAGCGACGCAGCCGCCGGCAGCAGACGTCACGCTCGAAGTGGCGGCCGAACCGATGGGCGCACAGCCCGGAGCGGGAGTCCGTTTCCGGATCGTCCTCCATAACTGGCGCGAAGCCAGATCGCTGGAGGACATCGTGATCACCTGTACCTTCAGCGAAAGCCTCGAGCTGCAGGGGGCATACAGCCCGCTGGGTGTGCCCCGGGTGAAGGGGCAGGAGGTATCCCTCCAGGCACGCCGCCTGGCTCCGGGTCAGGCATTGCCGTTCCAGGTGGATGCGCTCGTGCGGCCGGAGGTCGCGCCCGGCACGCGGATCGCTGTCCAGGCGGAGGCGCAGGCTGCCGGGGGGGTCGTCGTTCGTTCGAACGTGCTCTGGTTCGAGGTGGTGGGAGAGGGCACGCCCGCCCCGGAGGCAACGTTGGCACCGGCCACGCCCGGAGTGGGAGGCATCGGCCCGGAGGTGCTGCCTACGGCCGGCCCCGGAGCGACGGGCGGCCAGATGCCCTACACCGGCTCCGGTCTACCTGTCATCGGGATGCTCCTGGGAGGCGTCGTGCTGCTCTCGCGGCAGCTGCGCTTGCGACGGGCCCGCAGGTAGGGTCCGCACGCGCGCCAGGAGCAACGCGCCGGCCGTCGACCCCAGCGCGGCCAGGGCGTAAGAGGTGTGTGCTCCGAGCATCAGCCACAGGGTTCCTCCGGCGGATTCCCCGAGGGCCGCTGCGCCCTGCATACAGCTGTTGAGCAGCCCCACCACGCGCCCGCGTTCCGCCTCCGGAGCGGCTTCCATGGCGACCAGGGTCGTGTAGGATCCTAAGGAATTCCCCAGGCAATAGAAGCCGTAGAGGAGGTAGAGGAAAGCAACCGTCCTCGCCCAGGGGAAGAAGGCCCAGGCGACAGTCATCAACCCGTAGCCGAGCACCACAACTGCCTTACGGCCCCAGCGGTCTCCGACGACGCCAGCCGGCCAGTTGCTCAAGAGCCAGATGGCGTTGTAGCCGGGAAACGGGCCAGCGCCGCCGGGCCTAGGCCGAAACGGGCGCACAGGTCGTAGGGGTAGAACGAGCCAGCATAGCCGCACAGGGTCACTGTGATGACAGCGCCGCAAGCGTAGCAAAGCGCGCTGTAGCGCAGCAGGGGACGCCAGAGGCGGGGTTCGCGCTTTGGCGGCACGTGAGGCGCGCCGCCGTTTCCCGGCAGCAGCGCGAACAGGACGCCGCAGGCGCACAGGTAGAATCCTGCCTTGACGCCGAAAAGCGCTCGCCAGCCCCAGCGTTCCGCAAGCCAGCCGGCAAAGAGCGCCCCTGGGATTCCCACGGCCGAGTACGAAGTGTGAAGCAAGCCCACAGCTGAGCCGACCTGGCCTCT
>JBMFPK010000401.1:0-1904 GCA_049969155.1 Chloroflexia bacterium
GTTGGGGTGGGAAAGCGCCCGCCCGAGGGGTCCCACCGCCCGCCGGTCGCCAATGGCCGCTAGCGCCTCACAGGCCCGGAAGGCCTGCAGCCACGACTCGCTCTGAAGCGCCTGCACGAGCGCCGGTACGGCCGGCCGGCCGATCTCCACCAGCATGTCGACCGCTTCCTTGTGCCCCGGCGCATCCGGGTCGGTCAGCTGGGAAACCCAGTGTGCGATGGCCGCTTCCATCTCCTGGCGCGCGACCTCGTCTTTGGGCGCGTGCCCGCGGGCACGAGTGGCTTCAAACAGGGAACGTCCCCAGCGGGAAAGGTACAGGGAAATGCGCCTGAGCAGATCTACCCCTAGCGGGCGGTCCGCCATCCGGCCTCCTTCGTTCGCGGATCGGTCTTGGCACCTTGCCCCGGCACGCGGGGCCGGCCTCCATTATACACGAGGGCGCACCGGTGCGCAAACGCGCACCGGCAACCGGAGTCGGGCGAGCCGTCTCCTTTACCTCTCCGGCACGCGGAGGATCCAGTTGTCGAACTCGAAGGTTCCCTCGTCGCCCGGGGAGAAGAACCCCACCGTGACCCCAGCCTTTCCTTTGATCCGCGCGAAATCCTCCGCAGTCGCCACAAGCTCGCCGTTCACCCATATGGTCAGATGTGCCCCCACCACAGCGGCCTGTATGGTATTCCAGCCCTCCTTCCGGATGGCCGCCGTGGCTGTCCCCTCCGCCAGAGTTGTCCATTCCTCCTTGTACCAGCGCTCTAGGAGGTATCTCTGGCTTGCCGCCGTCAGGCTAAAGCGATAGTACCCGTCGTCACTCAGGCGGAAGACGATTCCCCCCTGCGCATCCGCAGGTCCGGCGACCTGTCGGACATCCACCGAGAGATATAGGTCGTAGAGGTCCGCAACTTCCGGATGCACCCAGGAGACCACATCGCGCCGTGCCTTCCCGTGCCAGCGGTATACCCCGTCCGCGATCTCGGCCGTGTTCTCCGACCAGTGTTCTCCCTTCCACAGGGAGCCGATCGGCCAGCGGTTCCGGTTGACAACAAAGCGCTCCTCGATCACCGTGCGCCATCGTTCCAGGCCGGCCAGGTCGGGCGGCACGTAGGCCAACGATCCGAGCCAGTCCCGCACGTCCTCGAACGCGACGTTCGAGCCCCAGATGCTCGTCGTGCCGTACGATTCGCGCATCCCGCACGTGCGGGGTTCGCTCCCGAGAAAGGAACGGCGGGCCACGACCCGGCCGGTTGCCGCTTCCCGAACGGTCATTGTAACGCGGACACGGTAGCGCGTGATGTCCGGCGCTCGCCTACCGTCCGGGGTATAGTAGGGGCCGCAAGTCTCGACAACCACCGCTTCGGCGCGCACGCAGGCAACCAGCTCCGTGAACCGGATTGCCGTCGGAAGCCACGATCCGTTCAGCCGATCGTTCCAGCGGTCGATCTCGCTGATCTGCCCCCACAGGGAAAGGTAGTCCTCCTGGCTGAGGGTGTTTTCCTCAAAGGCGACGACAAGGGGGTGTTCCCCAATGCCTCCGCTGTAGCTGCGCGTCCCGGGGACCCCTTCGCCGCTGCACGCCGCTTCTACCGCGCTTAAGATCTCGGGCAGGCGGTTCACGTGAGCCCTGATCAAGCTGCTCGCCTGGTCCCACAGCGCTTCCGATCCCCCTGTCACGTCCCACAACGTGGCCTGGTCCAAGATCGCTCCCGTCAGGTCGGCTCCTGTCAGGTCTGCCCCCACAAGGTTTGCCTCACTCAGATCCGCGTGGCTGAGGTCAGCTCCTGTCAGGTCTGCCCCCACAAGGTTTGCCTCACTCAGATCCGCGTGGCTGAGGTCGGCTCCGGACAGGTTCGTTTCGCTCAAATCCGCTTGCCGCAGGTTGACGCCGCTGAGGTTGGCGCCGGAGAAGT
>JBMFPK010000402.1:0-1903 GCA_049969155.1 Chloroflexia bacterium
GTCGGCGATCTCCTTCGACGGCCGCCCGAACGACTTGACGTTGGGGAAAACGTAGAACGCGCCGGCCGGCTTGCGGCAGGAAACCCCGGGGATCGCGTTCAGCCCCTCGACGATGATGTCTCGACGCCGACGGAACTCCTCCACCATGCGCTGCGGCTCGTCCTGGGGTCCGCTAAGCGCCTCGATTCCGGCCATCTGCGTAAAGGCGGCCGTGCACGAGTTGCTGTTCGTCATCAGCCGCGCCTCGGCCGCCGCGAGCGCCTCCGGCATCACCCCGTAGCCGAGCCGCCAGCCGGTCATCGCGTAGGTCTTGGAAAACCCGTCCAGGATGATCGTGCGCTCCTGCATCCCGGGAAGCGAGGCGATGCTCACGAACTCGCCGTCGTACAGGATGCGGGAGTAGATCTCGTCCGAGAGGACATAGCAGTCGTACCGCTGGACGAGTTCCGCGATTTCCCTCAGGTCCGACTCACGAAGCACGCCGCCCGTGGGGTTGTGGGGGGAGTTGATGATCACCAGTTTCGTACGGTGGTTGATGCTGCGCCGCAGGACATCGAGGTCGAAAGCAAAGTCGTTTTCCTCGAGCAGAGGGATCGGAACGGGCCGCGCTCCGAGAAAGTGGATCATCGATTCGTAGATCGGGAAGCCGGGGTTCGGGTAGATCACCTCGTCCCCTTCTTCGACCAGCGCGAGCAGCGTGAAGAAGATGATCGGCTTCCCGCCCGGGACGATCACCACGTTTTCCGGCTTCACCGGAATGCGGCGGGTGCGGGAGACTTCTTCGGCGACAGCCTGACGCAACTCCGGGATCCCGGCAGACGGGGTATAGTGTGTGTACCCGCCACGCAGTGCCCGCTCCGCCGCAGCGATGATGTTGGAAGGGGTGTCGAAATCCGGCTCCCCGATCTCCAGGTGGATGACCTCCCGTCCTTGCGCCTCGAGAGCCCGCGCGCGCACGAGCACCTCGAAAGCAGTCTCGGTGCCCAGACGGCTCATCCGTTCGGCCAGACGCATCGTTTCCTCCTCTCTGAGTGGTTCCCGGGGCCTCTATGCCCCCTACCCGCCTCCCAGGAGCGCGATCAACCGGATCTCGTCGCCGTCCTGCAGCAGGTAATCTTTCTGCACGAGTTGCTGTCCGACAAAGACTCCGCCCACCACGGCGGAAGGGATCCCGAGCGCGTCCAGCATCTCGCGGACGCTCCGGCCGGCCCATCCTTCCAGTGATAGGGCCTCCTGCCCCCCCACGTACTGGCGCAGCATCCCTACGGGAATCACGCGCACGCTGGCCATCGCTCTCCTGCTCTCACCAGTCGATCGTCATCTTCGGAACCGAACAGCTCCGTCCGGGCAGGCCCAGTATAACCGGAAGCGGCACAAGCGTCAAATCGGCCTGCCAACGGGCCGCCAACGATCTTTTAGCGAAACTCTAACAGAGCCCCTTTAGGATAGATGCGAACCTAACCTTTGGAGGTGGTTGCGATGGGCAAAATCGTTGGGATTGACTTGGGCACGACCAACTCGGTGATCGCTGTCATGGAGGGCGGCGAGGTCACCGTGATCCCGAACGCCGAAGGGAGCCGCTTGACCCCTTCGGTTGTAGCATTTACCAAAAACGGGGAACGGCTGGTAGGCCAGATCGCCCGTCGCCAGGCGATCACGAACCCGGAGAACACCGTTTTCTCCATCAAGCGCTTTATGGGGCGTTCCTACGATGAGGTGGCCCGCGAGCGGGAAATGGTGCCCTACCGGGTGGTGCGCGGCAGCCGGGGGGACGCACGCGTCTACATCCCACAGGCCGGCCGTGAGTTCACACCCCAGGAGATCTCGGCCATGATCCTTCAGAAACTCAAGCAGGACGCCGAGGCGTACCTCGGCGAACCGGTCACCAAGGCCGTGATCACTG
>JBMFPK010000403.1:0-1892 GCA_049969155.1 Chloroflexia bacterium
GCGCGCCATACCTGTACGCCGCTGGTCTGGTACCAGCTGGACGCCGCGGACAACGACCCTGGACTGTTCCTCCAGTGCCTGGTTGCGGCACTGCGGACGCGTTTTCCTAGCGTAGGGCGGGCGACAATGGCGATGCTCGAGGACCCCACGCAGCCCTCTGAGCGCTCGCTCGCCGTGCTGTTGAACGAGACCGTTGCACTCGAGAAGGACATCCTCCTGGTCTTGGAAGACTACCATTCGATCCATCACCCGGAGATCCACCGCCTCGTTCAGTTCCTGGTGGACCACCAGCCGCCCCAGCTTCATCTAGTGATCTCCACACGTGAGGAGCCGCCGATCGGCTTGGGGAACCTCCGCGCCGCGGGGGAGCTGCTGGAGCTTCGTGGGCTCGACCTGCGGTTCACAGCGGAGGAGATCCGCGAGCTGGTGGTGTCTCGCGGGCTCTCGGAGACCCTTGTGCCCCTCCTGGAAGAACGTACGGAGGGGTGGCCGGCCGGCCTTCAGTTGGCTCTGGCGGCGCTTGCTCAGCGGCCCGAGTCCCCGGCGGACGAAGTGCTTCGGCACTTTCGTGGCAGCCACCGCTTCGTCTTCGATTATCTCGCGGAAGAGGTCTTTGAGCGGCAGCCGCCAGAGATGCAAGAGTTCCTCCTGCGCACAGCGATCCTGGACCAGGTCAGCGTGGAAAGCTGCCGTCAGATCCTGGGCATCGAGGGCGCAGAAACGTTGATCGAACAGGTAGAGCGACGCAACCTGTTCCTGGTCCGGCTGGATGAAGAGCGGCGCTGGTACCGCTACCATCAGCTGTTCCGGGATTTCCTGCTGGACCGGCTCGAGCGGGCGGCTCCGGAAGAGGCCTTGAGATTGCATCGCCGAGCTGGAGATTGTTACGCCGAGCAGGGGCTGTGGAACGCGGCCGCAGAGCACTATATGGCGGCGCACAGCGCGGAGGGGCTGTCTCGCGCGATCCGTGCGCTGGCTCCCCATCACCTGCAAAGCGGCCGACTGGAGACACTGTACCGCTATCTGCTCGCCCTGCCGCCCTCATGCATCGAACAGGAGCCCGATTTTGCCTTCTACCTGGGCCAGGTGTTTCGTCAGTGGGGGCGGATGGATGAGGCGTTGTCCTGCTTCGAGCGCGCGCGGGCGCTCTACGAGGCGAAGGGGGAAAACGACGGTTCGTCTCGGGTGCTGACAGAAATGGCCTATGCCCTGCTTTCCCGCGGCGAATACGCGGAGGCCCGGCGAACCGCCGAGACGGCGCTCTCTCGCGCGTGTCCGGATGACCATCTGGCACGCAGCGCAGCCCTGATGGCCCTGGCCCGAAGTACCGGCTTTCTTGAGGGGATGGATCGTGGATACCGGCTGGGGGAGGAAGCGCTGCGCGAAGCGCGAGCCGCTCGCTCCGGCCTGTCTCGCTCTCTGTGGGCGCGGTTCCTTCTCTCCCAGGCGGAGATCTGCTGGTGGTATGGCGATCCGTTCGCCACAGTGGCGCACTGTCAAGCGGCGCTCGAAGCCGAAAGGGAGCCGGTTTCCCCTATCGCGTGTCGGGCGAATGTCATTATGGTGAGCCCGTACCTCTACTGGGGCGACCTGGACACCGCGCGCGAACTTGCGGAACGCGGCCTCGCCCTGAGCGAACAGATCCAGTACACCGAATGGCGTCCGATGGCACATGCAGCCCTGGGTGCCGTGCTCTCGCGTGAGGGGAAGTTGGCTTTGGGGGAAAGGCACCTGCGCGAGGCGATTCTCCTGGCGCGACGCCTGGGGGCGGAGGCCTACGCGGAGCTGATGGCAACCGGGCACCTCGCGGCCAACTTGAGCGCCCAGGGCCGCCTCGCGGAAGCGCGGCAGTGTTGCGAGGAGGTCTTGCAGCGTTTCGACCACAACCGGGA
>JBMFPK010000404.1:0-1892 GCA_049969155.1 Chloroflexia bacterium
CCTCCCGCATCCCGGGCTCCGGCACCTGCGGGATCACGCGCGCCACGCCCAATACGCGAGGAGCCGCCGGCAGCAGCGACGTCTGACGACGGATCTCCTCCTCGAGCTCCCGCCGCCGGGCCAGCAGTTCCTCCTTCCGCCGCTCCTCGTTGCGGACCTCCATATCGGGGATCGGTTCCCCCTTGGCCCGGCGGGTCTCGTACTCGATCAAACGCGCCTCCGCCTCCAAGATCAACTTGTCCAAGGAGCGGAGCCCGTACCGCTCTCGGACGCTGGCGAAGCGTCGGCGTTCCTCCAGGAGCTCGGCCCGGTACTCTTCGAGGGTCGTATCCGCGAAATGGGCAACCACGTCCTCTTCCGAGGGAGGCGCTTCCGTGCCGCTCAGGGAGGGCATAGGAAGAAGATCCCAAAGGATCGAACTGTTCACCGGCCGCGGGTCACCGCCGCCCGTTGGCTGGAAGAAGGCAAAGAGGCGCCGGCCGGCCACCTCGCCCGCGCCGTCGCGGATTTCCCCTTCCAGAAACCAGAGGTAGCCGTCCAGACGGCCATCCGGGTCGGCAAAGCAGGCGCCCTTCCGCAGATCGTCGGCGCACCGCTCCTGCAGCCGTTCCAGCATGCTTTCCAGCAAGGGGTGACCGGGGGCCACAAAGACGGCCTCGTGCCGACGCGCTACTTCTTTGTCGAAGGCAATCTTGTTGTACTGTTGGAAGACCTCTCCGAAGCGGTTGCGGAAGGACGGGGCGACATTCCGCAGTTCCAGCGGGACATACGGAACCCGCCAGAGGTCGTCCTGGCGTTTTTCCACGCGCAAGTTCAGGAAACGAGCGCCCCGCTCGAAAAAGCGCTCGATGTATTCCGGCACGAGGCGATTCTCCCGCGCGCGGCGGTCTTCTCCCAGAACGCTCTGCAGGTCTATGTGACGGGTTGCGAGCGCCTCCAGAGCGGCTTCCCGGGTTCTGCGCACCGCTTCTTCGTCCGGAAAAGCCTCGATCTCTGCCAGGATCTCTTCCAGCGTCCTGCGTTGCGTGATGGCGTCCACGATGAGATCCTGAAGGCTTCTCCCCGTAACGACCTCCCCCAGGATGTCAAAGACGCGGTCGCTTCCCAGGGCAGCCCGGATCTGCTCCAGCTTGCGGAAGAGGGCCTCCATCACCCGGCCCTCCAGGGTCTCCGCCGCGACCAGGTTATAGATGTGAACTTCCCTACGCTGTCCGTAGCGGTGGATGCGTCCGAGCCGCTGCTCCAGACGGTTCGGATTCCACGGAATATCGTAGTTGACCATCAAGGAACAGAACTGGAGGTTGATCCCCTCGCCGCCGGCCTCGGTCGAGACCATCACCTGCGCCCTCTCGCGGAATTCGTGCTCGGCTCGGATGCGCTCGTCCAAGCTCATCGCTCCGTGGAGGCCAACCACGGGGTAGCCCCAGGACTGGATGTGCTCCGCTAGGTACTCCAGCGTGTCCCGGGACTCGGTAAAGATGAGGAGTTTCTCCTGTGTCTGCCGGATCCGTTCGTCCTCCATAAGCTCCCGCAGCTCGCCCAACTTCGCTTCCACCTGATGGCGCTCGGCTTCCCGGGCCAGCCGGATCAGTTCGTCCAGGGTATCGATTTCGGTCCGCAGATCCTCGCGGGTCTCGGCGGCGGTGAGCCGTTCCAGGAGCTCTTCCTCCTTTCCCAGCCGCTCTGCTTCCGGTGCGTCCTCCAACGCTTCCTCGTCCAGAATTTCCCGTTCCGCCAGCCAGCAGCCCAGCCGGAGAAGTTCCTCCAGCCGTTCGCGTCTCCGCTCCAGGGATCGGCGGACAGCCCGGACACTGGAGGCCATGCGGCGCTGAAGGATCAGCAGGGCAAAGGCGACGTTGCGCTTGTCGGCAGCGAAGGCCTTGTTATACTCC
>JBMFPK010000405.1:0-1877 GCA_049969155.1 Chloroflexia bacterium
GCTCGATCAGCGGAGGAGGCACCTCCGGGGCAGCAGCGGTTACAATGATCCCATCGTACGGCGCGTGCTCCGGCCAGCCATAGTAGCCATCCCCCTGGCGCGTGAAGACGTTTGTATACCCCAGTTCCGCAAGTCGTCGCGCTGCCTGCTCCGCGAGCTCCGGGATGATCTCCACCGTATAGACCTCGCGCACGATTTCCGCGAGCACCGCCGCCTGGTAGCCACAGCCCGTGCCAATCTCCAGTACCCGGTCGGTTGGCTTCGGATCCAGAAGCTGGGTCATCAGCGCCACGATGTACGGCTGGGAGATCGTCTGACCGTAGCCGATCGGCAGCGGATAGTCCGCGTAGGCCTGGGAACGGTACTCTGGGGGGACAAACCGGTGCCTGGGGACACGCTCCATAGCCCGCAAGACACCCGGATGGGAGATGCCCCGGCGGGCAATCTGCGACTCCACCATGTGCTTGGCTTCCACCGGGTTGCTCCTCGTCCGGGCCGGGGAATCCAGGCGGCGCCGCTCAACGCACGATCATGGCTCCACCGGATAGATCACGATGCCCACGGTACCGGGGCCAGTGTGCGTACCGATCACCGGGCTGAGCTCGGAAATCACCATGTGCCGGCAGTCGATCTGTTCCCGAAGCATAACCGCACACGCCTCGGCTTCCTCCGGCGCCGCCGCGTGGATCACCGCCGCGTTCACCGGCCGCCCGGATGCCTCCGCCACGAGCAGTTCGATGGCCCGCTGAAGAGCCCGCCGCTTCACCCGGACGCGCTCCACTGCTTCGATCCGGCCATCCTTTAAGCTCAACAGCGGCTTGATGTTCAGGACGGAACCCAGAAAGGCCTGCGCTCCGCCGATGCGGCCACCCCGGTGCAGAAACTCGAGCGTGTCCACGACAAATAGGATGCGCAGCCGGTCGCGTACCTCCTCGACCCGCCGGATCGTCTCCTCGATGGAACGCCCGGCTTCCAGGGCCCAGGCCGCTTCCAGGACCTGATACCCTTGCCCCATCGAGGTGGAAAGGGAATCCACGACGTGGATCGGCACCTCGGGCAGCTGGTCCTGGGCCAGGAGCGCCGAAGCCACAGTACCGCTGAGCTTGCTGGAGATGTGGATCGAGAGGATCGCCGACGCGCCGCTCTCGACGCAGCGCTTGTAGGCTTTGACAAAGTCGCCGGCCGAAGGCTGGGACGTTGCGGGAAAGACCGGGCTCTGGGGAAGCCGTGCGTAGAACTGCTCCGGGGTGATCTCGACCCCGTCGAGCAGGACCTGATCTCCGAAGCGCACGTACAGGGGAACTACTGTAATCCGGTAGCGCTCCACATACTCCGGGGGAAGATAGGCCGTCGAGTCCGTGACCAGGGCAACGGTGCTCATCCGCAGACCTCCTGAAGGCTCTCACCGATCCGTGCTGTCCGCTGCCCTGCGACCCCCACACCCTTGTGGAGGAAAATAACCGCACGCATGCGCTCACCAGAGGTCACGCCGCTGTAACTCGCTTCGGCGGACCGATACCCTATTATAGCCTTGCGCGAGCCGTTTTGTCAACCGGTCAACCCCAGTGGGGCCTGACATCCGCTTACGAGTCCCCCATAGGCCCCTAAAACGGCCCCCGACCGGCCGCGACGGACCTAAAATCGCCTCCGCGAAAGCCATCCGCCACTGTCTGAGCCGCGTTTCGGGCGCCATTCTTACCAGAACAAGTTACGAGAGGATGCCATGTGGGGCAATTTGCCCGAAAGCCTGGGGCCGTAGTACAATGGGCCTGAAGCGGCAAGCCCGCTCCCTGGCGGATGTGTCCCGATCACCCGTCCGCCATCGCGGCTTCGCTGACGTTCATCACAGTGGGTTCTATGCTGCTTCATCGTTGCCT
>JBMFPK010000406.1:0-1840 GCA_049969155.1 Chloroflexia bacterium
TCCACGATGCCCCAGTCCAGCGCGTGGGGCGCCGCGTTCGCTTCTTCGGAGAGGATCGGATCGACGTAGTAGATGCGGGTGGCTCGGATGGAAGCCACTTCGGACAGACCCGCCAATCGGTTGGCCGCCGCCAGGTCACCCGACCAGACGTAAAGCTCGTTGCCCGCAATGAACGTCCGATGCGCGATGCCGCGACCGTCCAGATAAGCCTTCGCCGCTGCCTGGCTGCGCTCCGCGACCTCGGTTAGTGCACGCACGACGAACTCGCCCCGCTCTCGCCATCCCATCTGGAAGGCGGGAGACAGGTCCGCCTGCTCGGCGAAACGCACGATGAAATCGGCCGTTCGCTCGGTCCTCAGCTTCTCCAATAGAGCGGGTTCGATCTTGTCGCTCGGGGTTGCCACAGAAGGCAGGGCAGCGAAGACAATTGCGAGGAAGACGAGCATTCCAATCAGCCTCGAAACCCGGCTCCAGTTCATCGCAACCTCCTTGCACTCAGCCTGCTGACCGGAACGCAAACAGAACCTTGCTGCGGAACACCTCCTCTCTCTCTCCAATGTGCCTGGCCCCGTGGGCCACAATCGGAGTGTAGAATTTCCTCGAGCCTTTCCTGGCTCGATCCACCGAGGCAAAGAAGGGCAGCCCGTCCACGCAATCTTATACTACCAGAAAGGTATGGCGTTGTCAAGAAGAAGTGGGTACTCCCGCCTGCAGAAGCCGGCGCCTAGAGGAGCGAGCCGGCCAGCTCCCGGTACAGCTGCTGGGTCTCCGGCAATGGCTCGACCTGCAGCTCATCCCGGAGCAGTTTCCTCAGACTCTCATACTGGTGCAACACCGCGGACCGGTTTCCGAGGGAATGCCAATACCTCATGAGATCCCGGTGTACCGGTTCCTGAAGCGGGTCCACATCCAGAATCCGCTGGCAGGCCCAGATGGCACGCGGATAGTTTCCCGCTGCCGCGTAGTGCTCTGCAAGGAAGTGTAACAACTCCAGATAGGCAGCGGCCAGCCGCTGGCGCTCCGGTTCACACCAGTCCCCGTACAAGTTGTCCAGATACGGACCACCGTACCGTTCCACTGCCATCTCCGCGCTCCGAAGGGCGGCGTTGCCAGAAGCACCCCGAATCCGGGCGACCAGGGCGTCGAACTCCTCCACATCGATCTCGAAGAGCTCCCTTTCGAGCAGGTATTCCCCACCCTCCTGGCGGATGTACTGGCCTGGGCCGGCAACGCGGTTCAGCGCGCGGCGCAGGCGGTGCAACGTGGTGTGAAAAACCGCCTGGGCCTGCGCCGCGCCGCTGCCCGGCCAGAGGTCTTCCGCTATCCGGTCCAGGGGGAGCCGGTCGCGCCGATGGGTGACAAAGTAGGCCAGCATTTCGCGCGGCCGGCCGACCAGCCCGAACTCCTTCCCCACCTCTTCGCCGTTGTAGTAGACCCGGAAGCTGCCCAGCGTCACCAGCTGGATCCGCGCGCTCTCTTGCCACAGGGCGTGCAAGCGTCGCGCCCTTCCGCCGGCCAGACGAAGGCCCTTCGCCCGCCCCCAGGAGTGCGAGCACGCGCTGCGCAAGATCCGGGTAGATGCCCGCCTCCAGAGCCGCACGACATACGCTCACCGCACGCTGCCCCTGATCGAGGTAGAGCACCACAGCCTGCGTGTCGTGGATGATCTCCATCGAGCGACGGATCAAGTCCAGCGCTGCCTCCCGCCGTCGAGCGTGCAGATGCAGGTAGCCGAGCGCAAAGTAGACCATCGCCAGGGGCAACCGGAACTTCCGTGCCTCGTCGATCTGGCGCAGACTCTGGAAGTACTCCAAGGCCGTGTCCAGGTCTCCCAGATCCA
>JBMFPK010000407.1:0-1827 GCA_049969155.1 Chloroflexia bacterium
CCTGTACTTCGCGCTCAACATACGGCGCCAGCCCCTCGCACAGGAGCTCGAGCGCCTTTCCTACTCGATCTCGATTGGTCATGGCCATAAGCTTAGTTCTCCCTGGAGAAGAGCTCGGCTTGCTCGTGAGGCGTGCCGAGACGTGCGAGTTTGGCCAGTTCCGGCCAGCTCTGCACCAGGGCATTCTACGAGAGGGCCTCGGCAGCACGATTTTTGCGCTCGCAGAGGGTGTAGAGCCGGTAGGCCAGCTCGCGCGCGATCTCGGCGCGGCCGCCGAGCTTGCGCACGAGGTCCGCCGCGGCACGCTCGCCTTTTTGCTGGCACCAGAAAACCCGGACCAGATGGTGGGTGGCCTCCCACACCGAGAGGCGCCGGTCCTTGCCGGGATCCCACTCCTCTGGCAGCTCCTCAGGCCGCAGCAAGCGCACCTTGCCGCCGCGGGAGACCACGATCCCGCCCTCCACCAGGCCCGCCACCGTGGTCACCTTCGCCTTGGAGAGAAGCTCGGCCTCCCCGAACTCCCCTTCCTCGAAGCCGTGCTGCTCGTACCAGGCGATGGCCCAGAGGGTGTCGGCGTCGAACTCGTCCTCCTGCTCGGAGAGGACCTCGGTGAGGGTCTGATTGATGAGGGCGAGCGCCGTGCGCACGCTCATAGGCCGCCCGGAAGCCTCCAGCACCCGGCTGTACTTCGAGAAGATGGCCATGCCGGGGCCGATGGCCGCCTGGGCGAAGTCCACCGGGGCGATGTTCCCCTGCTGCAGGCGCTTGAGGGCTGCGGGAAGCTCCCGCTTGAGCTCGGCCACAAAAGAGCGGCGGTCGGTTTGGAGAGCGGGCGTCTCGCCCGCTCGATGCGGGCTAGAAGCCCGCGTTCCCAGGGGAACGTCCGGCCGGGGCCGGCAGGCGAGCACGATGTAGGAGGCGAGGGCGTTGGTGCCCATGGCGTTCTGGCGCCACTTCTGGGCCGAGCGCACCGGCCAGGTGGCGGTGATCTGAAAGCCCGTCTCGATCAAGGCCGTGAGCATCGTCTCCCAGCCGGTGGTGCGGTCAATCCTGGGAACCCTGGGATCGCGACCATCCTGGTCGCCCCTGGGAGCGCGACCATCTTGGTCGCTCTCTTCAGCGGGCGAGACGCCCGCGTTCCCAGGATTGTTTGCGGACGGCACATCCGCGTTCCCAGATTCTTCATCGTCCTGCTTGAAGGCGTAGTAAACGGTCAAGGGGAAGCGCGGGTCCATCTTCTCCCGCAGGATGGCGAAGGCCCGCTTGAACCCTTCCTCGAAGTGCTCCTTGGCCTTGCGCCTGTCGCCGCCAAAGCGCTCGGGCGCGGCCACCAGCTCCGGCTCCTTGGGCACCAGGATGGTGGCGAAGAGCTCCGGGTAGAGGTCGCCGATGGTGCGCCGCAGCCACACGTAGAAGAAGTCCGAGAGGGCCGCGTAGCCGATGTTGTCGTAGTAAGGCGGGTCGGTGGAGATGAGGACGTCCTTCAGGCCATCCCAGGGGCTGGCGGCGTCGATGGGGCGGGCGTGGCCCTGTGTCTTCGCGCCGATCGTTTCGAGAGCATCAGCCAGGATGTCAACCGCGTTTACCCAGCAAATTGCCTTCTCCCCCAGCAGATTCGCCTCCGTAAAGTCCCACACCATGGGGATCGCCTGCCGACCGAACAGGTGCATCTGCTGCTGTCCGCTCGGCTTCCACGTGTTCAGCGCGCAGTTGAAATCCGCGCACCGGTCCAGGGCCAGGGCCAGGAAAGTGGCCACCGTGGCGGTGCAGGCGTCGGCCTCGACCTCCGAGAGCCCGGCGGCCAGGGCGTCCCGCCGCACGTCGGCC
>JBMFPK010000408.1:0-1826 GCA_049969155.1 Chloroflexia bacterium
GGCCGACTACCGGGACTTCGTCCGTTCCTTCTTTCTGATCGCCGACGAGCGGACGCGGGCGTTCGTGGAGCGGGTGCTGGAGGAGGAGGCGCACCTCTGGCCCGAGCCGCTCGTGGAGTTGAGCCCCGCCTATGCATCAGGGCGGAGCGTGGACGAGCTGGCCCGCGAGGGGGCCATAACTGTCGAGACGGCTCGCATCTTCTGCCGCCCGGACGGGACACCGTTTCGACTATACCGGCACCAGGAAGAGGCCGTCCGCAAGGTGCTGGCCGGGGTGAGCATTGTGGTGACGAGCGGCACGGGCTCGGGAAAGAGCCTCTGCTACTTCCTGCCGATCGTGGACAGCCTGGTGCGACAGCCCGATACAGGCAACCGAACTGCTGCGCTCGTCGTGTACCCGATGAATGCGCTGGTCAACTCCCAGCATCAGGCGTTGACTGCCCTCAAGGAGCGCTACGAGCGAGCGCTGGGACGAGCCTTCCCGGTGACCTTCGCCAAATATACCGGGGAGACCACCGATGCGGAACGCGAGGAAATGCGGCGCCGTCCGCCGCAGATTTTGCTCACGAACTACGTGATGGCCGAGCTGCTGCTGGTGCGGCCCGAAGACCAGCGGTTCTTGGACAAGGCGGGTGGGGGTTTGCGGTTTCTGGTCTTCGACGAACTCCACACCTACCGCGGCCGGCAGGGGGCCGACGTAGCGATGCTCGTGCGCCGCCTGAAAGAGCGCTGCGCTGCCGATAACCTGGTCCACATCGGTACCAGCGCCACGATGATCTCGCGACCGGAGGCGACGGCACAGGAGCGACGCCAGGCCGTAGCCGACTTTGCCACCCGCTTCTTCGGCCACCCGTTCGGCCCCGAGCAAATCATCGAGGAGACGCTTGCACCGTTCACCGACGGGGGTCCTCCGTCAACAGAAGAACTCCGAGCGGCGCTCGCGCCGGCACCGCCAGCCGATCTGGCGGCTCTTCGGCGGCACCCGCTCATGCGCTGGCTGGAATACGAACTGGGCCTGGAGCGCGGAGCCGATGGAACCTTGAAACGCCGCACGCCGAGGCCCCTTTCCGATGTGGCCCGACAGCTTTCCGAGGTCACTGGAGCCGATCCGGAACACTGTGCCCGGTACCTCCGCGACCTCCTGGTGTGCGGCGGCACGCTGCTCGACGAGAGTGGCACCAGGGCCGTAGCCTTCAAGCTACACCAGTTCGTCGCCCAGGGTCGGACGCTCTACGCGACGCTGGAAGCCCGGGACCAGCGTCAGTTTTCCCTGGAAGGCCAGGTCCAGGCAGGCGAAGGAAAGCTTTTTCTGCCGGTCAAGTTCTGCCGCCAGTGCGGCCAGGACTACTACCACGCTGTGCAAGCAGAGGACCGCTACCTTCCTCATCCGGTGGGGGAGGAGGCAGACGAGGAAGAGGGGCAGGCCGGATATCTGATGCTTGCCCCTGAGGGAGGAGATTGGTCGCCGGAGCAAATCCCCGAGGACTGGTTCAACGCCAACGGAAAGCTCGAGCCCCGCTGGAGGAAGCGGATCCCGCAATCGGTGTGGGTGCTCCCGGACGGCTCGTTCAGTACCACCGCGCTGCCGGGGGCGCAGAAGATGTGGTGGCAGCCGCACCCTTTCTCGCTCTGTCTTTCGTGTGGGGAGTACTACACCGGCAAGCAACGCGAATTCGTCAAGCTGGCGTCTCTCTCCAGCGAAGGGCGGTCCAGTGCCACGACGATCTTGGCGACCTCGCTGCTGCGTCATGCGAGTCTCACCAAGGCGGCGCGCGACAAGCTCCTCACGTTCACCGACAATCGCCAGGACGCCTCGCTCCAGGCCG
>JBMFPK010000409.1:0-1819 GCA_049969155.1 Chloroflexia bacterium
CGCAGTTCTACATTCGGACGACGGATGTGACGGGGACGATTTTGCTGCCGGAGGGGATGGAGATGGTGATGCCTGGGGACAATGTGAACATGGAGGTGGAGTTGATCGAGCCGGTGGCGATCGAGGAGGGGCTGCGGTTTGCCATCCGGGAGGGTGGCAAGACGGTCGGCGCCGGTGTCGTGACCAAGTTGCTGGCTTAGGTGGCCGGCGGCAAAGGTCCGCGGAGGAGGCTTGGAGTGGCCAAACAGAAGATCCGTATCCGCTTGAAGGCCTACGATCACCATATCCTGGACGAATCTGCCCGTCAGATCGTCGAGACGGCGGAGCATACCGGGGCCAAGGTGGCGGGGCCGGTGCCGCTTCCCACCAAGATCGAGCGGTACTGTGTCATACGGTCACCGTTCATTGACAAGGATTCGCAGGAACATTTCGAGATGCGCACGCACAAGCGCCTGATCGACATTGTGGACCCGACGCCTCAAACGATCAATGCGCTGATGCGCCTGAGCCTGCCGGCCGGTGTGGATATCGAGATCAAGATCTGAGGGCCGGCAACAAGTGGGTGAGCCATGATCGCGGAAATCCTTGGTCGGAAAGTCGGGATGACGCAGGTCTTCGATGCCAGTGGAGAGGTGGTGCCGGTGACCATCATCCAGGCAGGACCCTGCATCATCACCCAGATCAAGACGCCGGAGCGGGACGGCTACGCTGCGGTGCAGCTCGGCTACGAAGAGGTCGAGCGGAAACGGCTCAACAAGCCGCTTCTGGGACACCTGAAAGGCCTGCCCCCGATGCGCATCCTGCGCGAGGTACGGGTCGATGACCCCTCTGCCTATCACATCGGACAGAAGGTGGACGTGAGCGTCTTTCGGGTAGGGGACTATGTGGATGTGATCGGGACCTCCAAGGGGCGGGGGTTCGCGGGCGTGATGAAGCGCCACGGCTTTCGCGGCGGTCCCCGTACCCACGGGCAGAGCGACCGGGCCAGGGCCCCGGGAGGCATCAGCGCCTCGACTTATCCAGGACGGGTCCCGAAGGGCAAGCGCATGGCGGGCCGCATGGGCGGGCGCCGTGTGACCGTGCAGGGGCTTCGCGTCGTCGAGGTGGATCCTGAGCGGAACCTGCTCCTGGTGCGCGGAAGTGTCCCTGGGAGCAACGGCGGCCTGCTGCGGGTGCGCAAGTCGATCAAGCGCCGCAAGAAGTGAGGGGAACCATGGCGGAAACGGAACCCGTCGTGACGGTGGGGTCGCTTCAGACCCCGGTCTATAATATGGCCGGCGAGCAAGTCGGGATGGTGGAGCTGGATGCCGCGATCTTCGGTATCGAGCCGAACCTCGCGGTCATGCACCAGGCCCTGCAGCGCCAGCTGGCCAACGCTCGTCTGGGGACCCATCAGACGAAGACGCGGGGCGAGGTCAGCGGTGGCGGCCGGAAGATGTGGCGGCAGAAGGGGACCGGACGGGCGCGCCAGGGCAGCCGCCGGGCCCCGCATTGGCGCGGGGGTGGTACGGTCTTTGGGCCGCACCCGCGCGATTACCGGCAGGCGATGCCGCGCAAGATGCGCCGCCTGGCCGTCCGCTCGGCCCTGTCCATCAAGCGCGCGGAGGAGCAGATCGTGCTGCTGGACGAGCTTCGCCTCGAGGAAACGCGCACCAAGGCGATGGTCGATTTGCTTCGTCGGCTCAACCTCGAGGGGACCAAGACGCTTCTGGTGATCCCGGAGAAGGACGAGCGCATCCAGCGGTCGGCACGCAACATCCCTGAGGTCAAGACGCTTCTGGCCGCCTATCTGAACGTGGCCGATCTTCTGGACTACGAC
>JBMFPK010000410.1:0-1810 GCA_049969155.1 Chloroflexia bacterium
CTTCCGGCGGCTGGAGCTGCACCTGAGCACGCTTTGGAACGTCCGCGTGGCCACGAGGGTGATCGCCGTCTCCCAGGCGACGCGTGACGACCTGATCCGTCACTACCGCACGGTGCCGGATCGCGTGCACGTCGTCCATCATGGGGTGAGCCCCCGTTTCCGGCCGACACAGGACCCGGGAGTACGTGCTCGGTACGGCCTTCCCGAACGTTACTTCCTCTACCTGGGAACGCTGCAGCCCCGGAAGAACCTGGAACGACTGCTGGCCGCCTATGCGCGGTTGCCGGCCGGGGCCCCTGCGTTCGTGCTGGCCGGTGGACGCGGCTGGTACTTCGAGCGCATCGCCCGCGCGGTTGCCGCGCACAACCTGGGGGAGCGTGTCCTCTTCCCCGGCTACATCGCCGATGCCGACCTGCCGGCCGTGCTCAGCGGCGCTGTGGCCTTCGTCTATCCGTCGCTGTATGAGGGGTTCGGTATGCCGCTCCTCGAGGCGATGGCCTGTGGTACTCCCGTGATCGCCTCCCGCAGTTCCTCGCTTCCCGAAGTCGTCGGGGATGCTGGCTTGCTCGTCGATCCCCTGAGCGTGGAGGCGCTGCAGGAAGCGCTCCAGCGGATCCTGGAGGACGAGCCGCTGCGCGAGGCCCTCCGCGCCCGCGGGCTGGAGCGGGCGCGCCTCTTCACCTGGGAGCGATGCGCGCACGAGACCCTTGGTGTCCTCGAAAAAGCGCTGGCTGCGCGAGCCCGCGCGAAATCTTAGAATCCGGTGCCCGTCGCGGCCCGGGCAGGAAACCTGTTTGCCGGGATGGAGGAACCGTGGTAAGATGCGCCACACGGTCCAGCAGCAGGCAAGAGCGGGACCATGCCCAGAGGCAGTGAGGTGGCTGAAGGTACGCGCGAACGAACGATCCAGGCGATCGGGCTCCTCTCCGGGGGGCTGGATTCGATCCTGGCGATCCGGGTGCTTCAGGATCAGGGCCTCGCGATCGAAGCGTTGCACGGGATCCTACCCGTGCACGACCCGGCATTGCTCGTCTGGGTAAGGCAGGTCTGTCAGGAACTCCGGGTGCCACTGTATACCGTGGAGTTGGAGGAGCCGTTCTTCGAGCTGCTCCGACATCCGCGCTACGGCTACGGGAGCGGCATGAACCCGTGTATCGACTGTCACATCCTCCTCCTGAAGTGCGCTGCGGAGCGGATGCGGGAAGTCGGCGCGGCGTTCGTGTTTACGGGGGAGGTGTTGGGCGAGCGGCCAATGTCGCAGCACCGCGAGGCGCTGCGCCTGGTCGAACGTAGGTCCGGTCTGGAAGGTTACCTGCTCAGGCCCCTTTCCGCAAAGCTGCTTCCGCCCACCATCCCCGAGCAACAGGGGCTTGTGGATCGAGAACGGTTACTGGACATCCAGGGCCGATCCCGGAAGCCCCAGATGGCTCTGGCTCAGAAGTACGGCCTTCACCGATACCCCAGCCCCGGTGGGGGGTGCCGGTTGACGGACCCCGGCTTTGCCCGGCGGGTGCGCGACCTCCTGACCCATCATCCCGATTTCACGCGCAACGATTTCGAGCTCCTCAAGGTGGGGCGACACTTCCGGCTTTCACCGCAGACGCGGGTGGTTTCGGGGCGTACAGAGCAGGAAAACCGCCGCATCGCGGAACTCGCGCGCGACGGGGACACGCTCTTCGAGGTGAAGGGGACGGGCAGCCCGGTAACGCTCCTGCGGGGGCCTGCGGATGCCTCTGCCATTGCTCTCGCTGCGGCGATCACCGCCCGCTACGCCGACGCGCGCACGCCCTCCGTGCGCGTCCACTACGGG
>JBMFPK010000411.1:0-1807 GCA_049969155.1 Chloroflexia bacterium
AGACGCTCACAGAGTTGCGCATATCCCTCGAAGGAGAGCAGGACCCGGAGCCGCCGTGGGCCTTCCGACGCATCCGCGTGACCTACCAAGTACGCGGCCGGGGGTTGTCGAAGCGGGCCGTGGAACAGGCGATCGCCCTGGCGGAGGAGAAGTATTGCTCGGTGCGCGCGACCCTCGAAGGGAAGGTTTCGCTCGAGCGCGTGGTGCAGGTTGTCGAGGAGGAGTAGCGGAGAGCGCTTGCGCGGGGTCCTGCACTAGGGCGAGTCGGTGCACGTGCCATTGCTTACGCCCGCCGGGCCGCTTGGGGATCGAGGTACACGGCGACGGCTGAAACGCTGCGGGGCACGGCGAGGAGGGGCCATTTGGAAGAAAGCGAAGGTTTCTTGCGCCGGCGGATCGCGGAGCTGCGGGCCCGGTGGCCCCGCCACTCAGTGCCCCCGGCGATGTGGGCCGAGATGGAGGAACTGGAGGAGGCGCTTGCGGCGATCGAGCGGGAACGCGCGGGTCGCCCGGAAGACGAAAACGGCACGAACGTTGGGAGGAAATAGATGCCGATCTACAGCTACGTCTGCGAAAAGTGCGGTGCGGAGTTTGACCAGATCGTCCTTTCCGCATCCTGGGCGGAAAAGGTGGCTTGCCCGGTGTGCGGGAGCGAACAAGTGGAGCGCCGGCCGGCCGTCTTCGGCATCGGCGGAAGCCGCGGGGAGAGCCGGACTGGGTCCACCAGCTGCGCGCCCTCCGGTGGCGGCTGAGGCGTGCGCTGGTAGGAGCCGTTGGCTCCGCTTGGCGCACAGGAGGCTTTGGCGGATGAACCCTGAAGAAACGACCGGGGCCCCGGGACCGCTCCAACTGCCCGGGGAAATGCGACAGCTCGTGCTCCACCGGCTGCGCCGATTGGAAGGCCAGACCCGAGGCGTCCAGCGCATGGTGCTGGAGGAACGGGACTGCCGAGAGGTCCTCCAACAGATCGCCGCCATCCAGGCCGCCGCGCGCAGCCTGGGTGCGCTCGTGCTGGAGCATTACCTCCTCGCCTGCCTGCAGGAAAGCCGGCCGGACATAGACGCGGACGAACCCTGGATCGCCGTGCGCGAGGCGATCCGCGGGTTCACACGATAGGGGGAACATGAGCGCTTTCTGGGTCTTTGTTGGTCTGCTGGTGCTGTGGCTCCTGCTGCAGGCGGTTGTCCTGCCGCGCCTGGGTATCTCGACCTGAATGTCGCCTTCCTGCGGCCCGGAGGACCGCAAGGATGAGGAAGAGTGACCCCGGCGGTTGCCTGAGCAGACGTTCCGGTGTATAATCCCTGCAGCTCCAGCGCGTGGCCGAGCCACCGGGCAGCAGGCGTTCCCGGTGTGGCCTGTTGCCGGTACGGTTGCTCCAGTTAAGATCCTCGGCGGACTTACCGTACCGATGCCCCGGGCGATCGGCCCACAGGCGTCCACCGGTTGGGCACATTCGGGATCCTCGAGAGGTGCCTTCGGCCCGAGGGTCCGCGGCCGAAGGGCAGAGCAGGCAAGGAGGTTCGTTATGCGTAATTTCCGCTGGATGTTCACGGCGCTGGCCGTGGCAGCCTTGTTCGCAGGACTGCTGCCGGGACTCACCCCGAATGCTGCTGGGGGAAGCGAAGCCGGCCCACCGGGGCAGAACCCGACGGACGTTGTGGTGGTCCGCCTCTACTTCCCCGACCGCGATGCCCTGAACGCCATCGCGGCGGAATACGACGTGTGGGAGGTGCACCACGATTTGGGGTATGCGGTGCTCCTGCTCACGCCGGAGGAGTACGAGGCCCTTCAGCAGCAGGGCTACCGG
>JBMFPK010000412.1:0-1804 GCA_049969155.1 Chloroflexia bacterium
ACCCGCTCGATCCCCTCGAGCGCATCCAGGATCGCGCGTTCCGGAACCGGCCAGAGGGTGAGGATAGTGAGCGCGGACGTCCTGTGTCCCGTCGCGCGGGCCAGCGCGACCGCTTCCCACATCGCTCGGGCCGTCGTGCCGTAGCTCAAGAAAAGGGTGCGGGCGCCGGGTTCCAGGTCCGCCTTGACCCAAGCGATCTCGTCGCGATGGGCATCGATCTTGGCCGCAAGGTGCCGGTTCAGCCGGTCGACCTTTGTGGGATCCTTGGTCAGGTAGCCGAACTCGTCGTGGGTGGAGGTGGTGAACCGGACGATATGCGGGCCCCCGATCGGGGAGAACAGGGGCACGTCCTCGAGGGCGGCGACCCGGTAGGGGACGAACGGCTCGTCCAGCGGGGCGTAGTGCCGGGAGGCGACCGGGACCTCCTCGTAGGCGTCGACGTCCACGGCTGCCCGCGTGAGGACCATCTCCTTGTCCGTCGCCAGGAAGACAGGGGTGCGGAACCGCTCGGCGAGGTTGAAGGCGTGGATCGTCAGGCTGTAGCACTCGGGGATCGTGCTTGGGGCCAGGGCGATGATCGGATATCCGCCTGAGGTGCCCCATCGGATGAACTGGACGTCTCCCTGGGCCACGGTCGTGGCGCCTCCGGTGGCCGGGCCCAGCCGCTGGCAGTCGACGATGACCATGGGCACCTCGCCCATGATCGCCAGGCCGATGTTCTCGCTGTAGAGGCTGATGCCGGGGCCGGAGGTGGCGGTCATCACCTTGCGGCCGGCCATCGCCGCGCCGATGCACAGCCCCATGGACGCGATTTCGTCCTCCGCCTGGATGGCGATGCCCCCCACCTTGGGCAGCTCCCGCAGCATATGCACCAGGATGCCCGAGGCAGGTGTGATCGGATAGCCGGCGAAAAAGTCGCATCCTGCCGCCAGAGCTCCCCGGGCGATCGCTTCGCTGCCGTCGATGAATTCGCGCATGCTCTGCTCCGCTTCGGCGCACGACCCGCTACCGCGCGCTGTTGCGGTCCGGTGCCTAGCGCCGCTGGAAACGGGCTTCCCGCTTCTCCAGGAAAGCGGAAGTCCCCTCGTTCTTGTCTTCCGTCGCGCAGATCAGCCCGAATTGCGCCGCTTCGAAGGCGCAAGCCTTGTCGAGAGTGGTCTCGGCCCCGACGCGCAAGCAGCGTTTCGCTACCTCCACTGCGATGGGGCCGTTCTTCAGGATCTGAGAGGCCATCTCGCGCGCCGCGCTCAACGCGGTGTTCGGAGCCTCGGGGTTGCAGGTATGGCAGTATCCCCAGCGGTCCAGTGGGCCTCCGCACGTGGCGCAGGCGGTGACCGGCTGCCCGCAGTTCGGACAGTGGGCCCCGTGCCCGCACTCCGTGCCCTGGCAAGGAGCGCCGGGCATCTCCTGGCCACACTTGTGGCACACCACGCGCTCCACCAGCCCGATCGCTTTCGCCTCCAGGGCTGGGATCTGCTCCCCGGTGAGGACCAGGCGCATCGCCTGTCCCATCCCCACCAGGCGCGGCAAGCGCTGGGAGCCTCCAAAGCCCGGGATCAACCCGAGTTTCACCTCCGGCTGGCCCAGTCGGGCGTTGTCCGACGCGATGCGGATATCCCCCGCCATAGCGAGTTCGCAGCCTCCGCCGAGAGCGAAACCGTTCACCGCCATGAGCACCACCAGGCGCGAGTTCTCCATCTCCAGGAAGAGCTGCTCTGCCCGGCGGCACATCCATTCCCCGGTCTCCGGGGTGAGCAGCCGCAGCTCGTTGATGTCCGCACCGGCTACGAACGACTTGGGGCCC
>JBMFPK010000413.1:0-1766 GCA_049969155.1 Chloroflexia bacterium
ACGGACGGTTCTGGGGCAGTCGCATCGGGGGCCGGGGAGCTCTCTGCAGGGGTTTCCCTTGCGCCGGCCGGGGTTCTTGCTTTTGGCTGGGTCTGGAGGGCGGCGCTTGGATCGAGGCGGGTGCGCAGTCCGATGGGAGCCCAGGGTGTGGCGGGGAGTTGCAGGAAGTAGTCCACGAGTCGCCGGTAGTCGAAGGCGGCGGAGCTGTCCGGGGCGTGCTCGAAAATCGTGCGGTGCAGGGCGGGAGCCTCCGCAAGCCGCACGCTGGTGCGGATGGGGGGTGCGACGCGCGGGCCGAAGACCTCGCGAAGGTAGGCCACAAAGAGGCGTGCGACGCGGCGACGGACGTCGTAGAAGGTGGGCACGATGAGCGACACGTGGAGGTTATCCACCTGGTGATAGGGCCGGCCGGGGAAACGGATGCGCGCGAGGCTTTCGAGGACCTGGTTGAGTCCGAGGAGCGAGAGGTATTCGACCTGGGTCGGGATGACGATTTCGCCGACGGTGGCCAGTGTGGCGGCGTTGAGGGGGAAGAGAGGAGCGGCGCAATCGATCAGGACGAAATCGTAGGAGCTGGTGGAAGTATGGAGGAAGCGGGCGAGTGCCTCCTTTATCTTGACATAACTACGTGATGCCTGCCAGTTCAGCAGGTCAGGTCCCGAGGGCAGCAGGTCCAGGCACTCCCGTGCACGGAAGGTGGCGCGCTCGAGGGGCATACGTTCCGTAAGGAGGTCCACCAGGGAGGGGGAGGAGGGAGCATCAAAGGTATGGGTGAGGCCTGCGTGGGGGTCGGTATCGATGAGCAGGACACGATGTCCGAGGGATGCGAGGCCGGCGCCGAGGTTGGTGACGGTGGTAGTCTTTCCGGTACCGCCCTTGAAGTTCACGACAGCGATGGTGCGCAAGGCTGACCTCTTTTCGTGATTCTGTCCGCGCTGCGGTTTTCCTTCGGTTTCGTTTCCGTTGTAGTTATGTCAACGTACCACCCGCAACGAGGGCGAATATTACATAAGAATCCTTATCGGAAGTTGCTGCACACCCACCAAAAACGGAGCCCAGCCTCGTTCCTGCCGCGCATCAGCCCCGCTTCGCCCGCTCGTACGGCTTCGGCCAGTCGATCGGATGCCCCAGCTCCCGTGCCGCCTCCAGCGGCCACTGAGGGTGCCGCAGCAGCTCGCGCCCTAGCGCCACCAGATCCGCCCGGCCGTTGCGCACGATCTCCTCCGCCAGCTCGGGGCTGGTGATGAGCCCTACCGCAACTGTAGGCACCCCCGCCTCGATCCGGATCCGCTCGGCAAAGGGGATCTGGTAGCCTGGACCGACGTCTGGGGGTGCCCACGGCCCGATCCCCCCACTCGAGCAGTCGATGACATCTACTCCCTCCTCTGCCAGCCACCGGGCCACCTGCACGAGGTCCTCTACTTGGAGGCCGTCCTCGTGCCAGTCGGTTGCCGAGACCCGCACAAAGAGCGGCCGTTCGGCGGGCCACACCTCCCGTACCTCCCGCGTGACCTCGAGCAACAGCCGGGCGCGGTTGCGAAGGCTTCCCCCGTAGCCGTCGGCGCGCTGGTTGGCCAGGGGAGACAGGAACTGGTGCAGGAGGTAGCCGTGCGCTGCGTGCAGCTCCAACACGTCAAATCCCGCCGCGCTCGCCCGCACGGCGGCGTCGCGAAAGGCCGAGCGGATGCTTGCGATCTCGTCCAGCTCCAAGGCCCGGGGCCGGACCCAACCCTCGTCGAAGGGGACTGCGCTCGGGGCGACGGGCA
>JBMFPK010000414.1:0-1765 GCA_049969155.1 Chloroflexia bacterium
GAGCTGCTGCGTGTCGCGCTCGTCGGTACGTTGGCGCTCTGGCGCAGAGCGGCTCGGCTTGGGGCGGATGTCTTCCATGTGTGCAAGCCGCAGCCGATGAACGGCCTGGCCGGCCTTCTGCTGTCCCGGATGCGTCATCGTCCCTGTTACCTCGATTGCGACGACTACGAGGCGCTAGCGAACCGCCTCACGGGGAGATGGCAGCGCGCGGTGATCCGGCTTTTCGAGGACCGGTTGCCCCGCCAAATGGACGGCGTGACGGTGAACACCCGCTTTCTGGCGGCTCGCGTGCAGCGCCTGGGTTTATCCTCCGAGCGGGTGGTCTACGTCCCAAACGGCGTGGAGCGCTCCCGCTTCGAGGGGCTCGACCGGGAGACCGGCGCACGCCTCCGCTTCCGCCACGGCCTCGCGGGGAAACCGACCGTGCTCTATCTGGGCACCCTCAGCCTCGCGAGCCACCCCCTTTTCCTCCTGTTGGAGGCGTTTGTACAAGTGGCGCGGGAGGTGCCGGAGGCGCGCCTCGTCTGGCTAGGGGGCGGAGAGGACCGTCCGCGCATCGCCCGACGCGTCCAGGAGCTCGGCCTGAGTGGCCGGGTGCTCTTCCTCGGGGCGGTGGCCCCGGCGGAGGTGCCCAACCACCTGCTCCTTGCGGACATTACCGTGGACCCGGTGCACGACGACGAAGTCGCGCGCGCCCGCTCTCCTCTGAAGATCCTGGAAAGCATGGCCTGCGGCATCCCGGTGGTCACGGGAGATGTGGGGGATCGGCGGGAGATGCTCGCCGACGGTGCGGCCGGGCTGCTGGTGCCTCCGGGCGACCCGGATGCGCTCGCGCAAGGGATCGTTTCCCTCCTCCTGGACCCTGCGCGGCGCCGCAGGATGGCCGAGGCGGCGCGGGAGCATGTCCAGGCGTATCTATGGGAACGGTTGACGGAGGATTTTCTGCGCGTGTACGCGTGTTCCGGGGGTTGAGCCGCGCGCCGGAAGCTAAGGGGTAGGGGCAGGGAGGACGATCGTGAAGAGCGCTTGGTACTCCTGGGTGAGGGCCAGGGGCCGAGTATCGCGCTGGCCGCCGATGATAAAGATCTGGGTTCCGTATCCGGCGATCGCCGCCCCGCGGGGGATCCCGTGTGGGGCGGGGTCCTCGATGCGCTGCCACCGGCCGATGCGATGGCGGTACTGCCAGATGGTCGGGGAGCTTTCGTCCCCCGCTTCGACGAGCAGGTAGATGAGGTCACTTGTGAGCGCCACCGCGCGGTACCGGTTGCCGATCACTTCGGGGGGAAGGGGATGCTGCGTCGGGGAGGCGAGGTCGGTACCGAATTCCAGCAGCGAAGGTGGGGTGGTGCCCTCATTTGGACCGCCGATGAGCAGGATATGGTCGTCGGTTAGCACGGCGCTTCCCTCACCCCAAAGGAAGGGGAGACGTCCCACCTCGTCCCAGCGGTCGTCCTCCGGAGTATAGCGGAGGATCTCGTCGCGATAACGTGTTCCGTCCCAGCCGCCGAAGAGGAAGATCCGGCCCTCGAAGGCCACGAGGGCGTATCCGGCGAGCGGCCGCGGGAGGGATGCGGCCGGCCGCCAGCGGCCCAGGCCGACATCGTACACTTCCGTGACCACGACCGGATTCCCCTGAGCATTCTTCCCTCCGGGGACGTAGATCCGTTCGCTCAGCACGGCGGCCTGGGCGTCCACGACGGCCGTAGGCTTCGAGGCAAGGGTTTCCCAGCGGTTGGCGACCGGGTCGAAGCGTTCCAGCGCCGCG
>JBMFPK010000415.1:0-1747 GCA_049969155.1 Chloroflexia bacterium
GGAGAAGGACGACGATGAAAGTAGGAAGCCATCTGGAACAGATCCTGGCCGCCGGCCACTTTGCCGTTACCGCTGAGCTCGGCCCCCCACAGAACGCCGATCCTGGGGTCATCATCCGCAAAGCCTCCATCCTCAAGGGGTATGCGGACGCGGTGAACATCACCGATAACCAGACCGCCGTGGTGCGTATGTCCTCCATCGCTGCCGGCGTGCTCGTCCTCCAGCAGGGGCTGGAACCGGTCATCCAGATGACCTGCCGCGATCGCAACCGCATCGCGATGCAGAGCGACCTCCTGGGCGCCTACGCCCTGGGCATGCGCAACGTCCTCTGCCTTACCGGAGACCACCAGTCCTTCGGTAACCACCCCACCAGCAAGAACGTTTACGACCTCGATTCGATCCAGCTCCTGCAGATGGTGGCCGGCCTGCGCGATGGGAAACGCTTTCTCTGCGGCGAGGAGATCAAGGGACAGGAACCGCGCTTTTTCATCGGCGCGGCGGCAAACCCGTTCGCCGATCCCTTCGATTTCCGCCCCTACCGCCTGGCGAAGAAGGTCGCCGCCGGAGCTGACTTTATCCAGACCCAGCTCATCTACAACGTCCCCCGCTTCGCCGAGTATATGCGGCGCGTGCGGGAAATGGGCCTCCACGAAAAGGTCTACATCCTCGCCGGCGTGGGACCCATCAAGACGGCCGCTGCCGCCCGCTATATGCGCGACAAGGTTCCCGGGATGGATGTCCCGAACGAGATCGTCGAGCGGATGGAGCGTGCGGTGGCCGATATCCCCAAGGAAGATCGAAAGGCGCGCGCCGAAGCCTGGAAGCAGGAAGGCATCCGTATCTGCGTGGAGATCATCCAGCAGCTGCGCGAGATCGAGGGGGTCGCCGGGATCCACATCATGGCGATCGAGTGGGAAGAGGCCGTGCCGGAGATCGTGAAGGTGGCCGGCCTTTACCCGAGGCCGGATGTGCCAGTCCCCGAAGGCAAGGAGGCCTAGGATGCCCCGCGAAACGTCTATCCAGACGCTGAACCTGGCCGCGATCATCGAGGAACGTTGCGGCGAAAACCTCTACCTGTGCTACCAGTGCAAGAAGTGCACCGCCGGCTGCCCGGTGGTCGAGTATATGGACCTAACCCCCAACCAGCTGTTGCGCGCGGTCCAGCTCGGGAGGAACGAGCGGGTCCTCCGCTCGCGCACCATCTGGATCTGCGCCAACTGCCAGACCTGCGTCACCCGGTGCCCGCACGGGATCGACCTCCCTCGCGCGATGGACGTGATCAAGCAGGTGGCTACCGAAATGGGCATCCGGCCGGCCATCGCCTCTATCCCCATCTTCAACCAGGCCGCACTCCGCGGCATCCAGCTCTTCGGCCGTATGTTCGAACTCGGGCTGCTAGGCGAACTGAAACTGCGCACGCTCCTCAAGGGAGATGTCGACCTGGGACAACTGCTGAAAGACGGCCGCATGGGGGTCCGGCTCTTCCTCAGCGGCAAACTGAAGATCCTCCCGGAGCGAGGACGTATCCCGCGCGACCTCTCCCGCGTCGAGCCCCGGGCTACCCCCGGCGCCGTCGCCTACTACCCTGGGTGCTCCCTGCACTCCACGGCGAAGGAGTACGACCACTCGACGCGCGTCGTCAGCGAACGGATCGGGCTGCGCCTGGAGGAACCGGAAGGCTGGACCTGCTGCGGCACCACCCCCGCCCACGCCGTCTCCCATCACCTGGCCACCCGGCTCCCCATGG
>JBMFPK010000416.1:0-1744 GCA_049969155.1 Chloroflexia bacterium
GTCGGCACCTGGGTCGTGTTGATCGCCTTTGCGTTCTTCAGCACGTACAGCACGTAGGCATAGTCGGAGGCGGTCTCGGGCATCACCGTGCGCCGCACGCCGTACTCGACGTCATAGGCGGTGACAGGGCGGACCTTCTCGAAGCTATCGGTAACAGGGTCGTAGCGCACCCAGTAGGCGTCGTTGCGCATATGGAAGGTGTAGACCAGTCCGTCGGCCGAGACGTCCCACGATGTTGCCAAGCGCGGGATGACCTCTCCCGTCTCCGGCTTGAGGCCGGTGAGCCCGAGGAACAGCTGCTGGATGACGTCGATCGAGGTCAGATCGGTGGCGAGTGCCGGGTCCAGGGTGGGGGGCTCGCTACCCAGATTCAGGTGGACGATGACGGGGGTCGGGACCGGTGTGGCTGTGGGGGGAGGAGCCGGCGTCGCTGTGGGCTGTGGTGGCTTCGTGGCGGGAGGGGGCGTCGTCGGTGCCGGGCTGCATCCGGCCAGGAGCGGGACAACCAGCCCCGCAATCAGGAGCAGGCCAACCAGGCGGGACCACTGTTTGCGTGCCATCTCTTTCTCCTCCTGCAACTGCACACTGCCGGAGTGCTAACCAGCCACATCTTCGCTGCCCTGTGGTGCCCACCTCCTTTCGCTCACGGATTTTCCAACCGAGCCGAGACCCATCTAGCATTGTAGTCAAGCGGGCCGTAGGTGTCAACTGCGTTGACGGGGAGCGCTCCAATGGCTATAATGGCACCGAAGCCTTCGCCCGTACCGCCCGGGCCTCGTCCTTTCGGAACTTCAGCAGCGATCGCTCGCCGGGCCGAGGACGATCTTCCGTTGCTGGTTTCGCCAGCGTCGATGGGTCGCTTTTTCAGCCCGGAGGGGCGGCACGGCGGCAAGAACGGCGGTCCTGGCATCGGGCGAAGGAGAGGCTGGATCTACCGGACGGGTCTCACAGACCTGCTGCAAGCACGTGGAGTCCCCGATGTCCGAACGGGACGAACTGACGGTTCTCCTGGCACGTGGCATCGCCGCCGCTCGGGAAGGGAATCGGGATCTCGCGCGCCGGCTGCTTGCCCAGGTCGTCGAGAAGGACGAGCGAAACGCACAGGCCTGGTTCTGGCTCAGCACGGTCGTGGATGACGCGAGCAACCGGGAAGTTTGCCTCCGCCACGTCCTCGAGTCGGAGCCAGACCACGTGGCGGCGCGCCGGGCTCTCGAGGAGATCCAAAGGCAGCGGGTCGATGCGCTCTATCGGGCAGCCGTAGCCGCTGCGGAACGAGGCCAGCGGGATCACGCGCGGAAGCTGTTCACCAAGTTGCTCGAGATCGACGAACGGAGGGCCGAAGCGTGGATCTGGCTCGCGGAGCTCGTCACGGACCTGGACGACCGCGAGATCTGCCTGGAGAACGCCCTTGCGCTCGATCCGGAAAACGAATCTGTGCGCAAGGACCTGGAACGCGTCCGCCGGCTCCGTGTGGAGCTCGCGGAGGCTCGGGCGGCAGCAACCCCATCGTTCATCCCCGTCTCTCCGGAGACAGGGTCAGCGGAACCGGCTCCCGTAGCCGTTGCCGTTGGCCCGACCGTCGATCCCTACGGATGTCCCTACTGCGGCTACCCTACCGCCCCGGAGGACCGCAGGTGCCGCGCTTGCGGAGGCCGTCTCTGGCTGCGTTACCCAAAGCGGGAAGAGCGCTCTCCGTGGTTTTGGGTCGCGGTCTCCCTGCAGGGGTGCGTCGCGGGATGGAGCC
>JBMFPK010000417.1:0-1732 GCA_049969155.1 Chloroflexia bacterium
ACGGTAGAGCGAAGCCGCGCGGCGGTAACAGCGAGACGCCTCGGGATACCGGGCCAGGGCGTAAGCGCACCCCCCCAGGTTCAACCACACCGCGGCCAGGTTCGCCTCGCGCTCCACCTTTGGAACAGCTGCACGCGAGAAGGAGATGCAAGCCTTTCGGTAGAGCTGCTGGGCTTCCAGGTACGCCCCGGCCTCGTAGGCAGCAGAGCCCGCCTCACAGAAAGCGATCGCCTCACGAAACCGTTCGTCCACCTGCCCCTCCCTGGCCTGGCCGGCCGTCACGGGCTCGACCGCCTAGACCATCCGCACATACTGCATCCCCCCAATGTTCCGTACCAGTCCCCGGAGCTCCATCAGGGCCAGCGTCGCGGAAACGACCTCGGCCGGCAGGCCCGCCGCCGCCCCCACATCGTCGATGTGCATTGGTTCCAGGCTCAACAGGCCGAGCAGCATCACCTCGATCGGGCTCTCCGGGACCGCC
Organism: Chloroflexia bacterium; assembly: GCA_049969155.1. GTDB lineage: Bacteria > Chloroflexota > Chloroflexia > DTKN01 > DTKN01 > DAOTVY01. Next base: position 482 of record JBMFPK010000417.1, read on the forward strand.
TGTCGAGCTTCCTGATGCTCCCTGGCACGGTCGAGTCTCAACTCCTCCAGCAGGTCCTCCACGCCGCGCACTAGGCGTGCCCCCTGCACGATGAGGTCGTGGCACCCGCGGGAGGCAGGGGAAAAGATGGAACCCGGCACCGCAAACACGTCCCGGCCCTGTTCCGCAGCAAAGTCACAGGTGATCAGCGCACCGCTTCGCTCCCCGGCTTCCACGACGACCACGCCCAAGCTCAGGCCGCTGATGATGCGGTTGCGCGCCGGAAAGTTACGCGGTTCCGGCAGCGTGCCGGGCGGATAGTCGGAAAGCAGGGCGCCGGAGGCGGCGATACGCTGCGCGAGATCCCGGTTCCGCAACGGGTAGATCTGATCCAGCCCGCTTCCCAGGACGGCCACCGTGCGCCCGCGGCCTTCCAGCGCTCCGATGTGCGCTTCCGTGTCGATGCCGAGCGCCAGTCCGCTCACCACAGTCACGCCCTGCTGGGCCAGATCACGGGCGAGCATCCGCGCCACCTGCCGGCCATAGCTCGTCGGGTGCCGTGTCCCGACGATCGCCACCATCGGCTCGTCCGGGATCACCGTGCCCCGGACGTAGAGAAGGGGGGGCGGTGCATCGATGTGGCGCAGTCGCTCCGGGTACGCAGGATCTTCCCAGGTCAGTAGCTGCAGTCCCAGGTCCTCGATCCGCGCGATCTCCCGGTCGAGATCCAGTCTTTCTCGCGTGGCGAGCAGACTGGCGATGCACGCTTCCTCAAGGCCCGCTCCTCGCAACGCCTCAGGCGACGCGCGCCAAGCGGTCTCAGGGTCGCCAAAGTGCTCGAGCAGACGCCGAAGCCGCACGGGCCCGATCAACGGGGTCAGATTGAAACCCAGGTAGTATTTCGCTCGATCCACCCCTGACCTCCAGCGGATGGATGCCGACCCTCCAAACGCGAGCATTATACCATAGCCGGGCGTCCTACAGCCACTGGACAAGCACGAAAAGGCGTGGTATGATAAAAATATCACACCCTGACAAGGGGGAAACCATGCGGGAAGCTCGGACAGTGGCGCCCACGGGTCGGACCCGTCTGACGCCCGAAGAAGCACGGCGCCTGGCCGCCGTCCTACGGCTGGTATTGAACAGCATCGACCCTGGTTACCCGGTCGCCGTGGACGAGATCGCGTCGCGGCTGGGATTGACGGCGGAACAGCGCGCGTTGCTGCGCTCCGCGCTGCGGACGAACGTTGCCGCGATCGCGCGCAGCCTGGG
>JBMFPK010000418.1:0-1709 GCA_049969155.1 Chloroflexia bacterium
CTGCGGCAGGTCGGCCTGGAACTGACCGGCGAGCTGGACCTCAGTAGGCTTCTGGAGTCCATTGCAAGGCGTGCGGTCGAGCTTCTGGGCGCAGACGGAGGAGGCCTGTATCTGTATCGCCCCGACCTGGATGCCCTGGAGTGGAGGATCGGCGTTGGTGCGGGCCTGCCACCCGTCGGGACGCTCCTCCGGCGTGGGAATGGCCTTTCGGGGACCGTCTGGGAGCAAGGGAAACCCCTTGCGGTCGATGACTATGCACGGTGGGAACGCCGTGCTCGCGTGCACAACGGACTGCCGAATGTCGCCACGGCCAGTGCCCCCGTCTACTGGGGCGAAGAGTTCCTGGGCGTATTGAACGTGGTAGCGCAGCCCGGGAGGGTCTTCACCCCGGCCGAGGTGGAGCTGCTTTCCCTGTTCGCCTCCCAGGCGGCCGTCGCCATCCACAACGCGCAGACGTACGAGGCGGCGCGGAAACGGGCAGAGCGCCTAGCAGTGGTCAACCATGTGGCACGGGCCGTAGGGACCGTGCTGCGGTTGGACGAGCTGCTCGAGATCGTCTATCGCGAGACGATGTCCATTTTCGCCGCCGATTCCTTCTTCATCGCGCTCTACGATGCCGAACGCGAGGAGCTCGACTTTCGCCTGCTCGTGGACGAAGGGGTACGCCATCCTCCGGAACGGAGCCCCGTGGGCAGCGGCTTGACCTCCCTGGTCGTCGCGCGCAAGCAACCGTTGCTGATCCGAAACCTTCCTCAAGAACAGGACCGCCTGCCGACGCCCCTGCTGTGGGGCACCATGCAACTGCCTGCTTCGTGGCTCGGGGTGCCGATGTGCGTCGGGGAACGACTGGTCGGGGTGATCTGCGTCCAGTCGTACACCCCCAACGCCTACGACGAGGAGGACCAACAGCTCCTCAGCACCGTCGCCGACCAGGTGGCAGTAGCCGTGGAGCGCGCGCGTCTGTACGAGGCAATCGCCGAAAGCGAACAGAAGCACCGCCTTCTCCTGCAGAGCATCGGCTCGCCCGTGGTGGCACTGACACGCGATCTCACGGTCCTGTATTGCAACGAGGCCTATGCGCGCCTGATGAACTGTGCCCCCGAGGAGCTCGAAGGCCGGCCTCTGCTGGAGTTTGCCCCCTCGTTCGCGCGGAGCCAATCGTACGCCGCCTACCTGCGGGTCCTGGAGACGAGCCAGGCAGAATCCGTGGAAGGCCGTATGGGAAACTCGATCCTGCGCGCCTGGGTATACCCTACCCCCTGGGGGATCCTGGCCATCGCCGAGGACGTCACTGAGCGGCGCAGGCTCGAGGAGCTGCTTCGCCAAACGCAGAAGATGGAGGCCATCGGCACCTTGGCCGGCGGGATCGCCCACGACTTTAACAATCTCCTCACCGGGATCCTGGGTTACGCGAGCGTATTGCAGCAGGAGGTCCCGCCCGATTCGGTGCTGTACCGAGATCTCGGGGCGATCGTCGACTCGGCGATACGCGCGTCCGAACTGACACAGCAGCTCCTGACCGTCGCGCGTTCCTCCCTGCAGCGGGAATGGAATCTGGTCGACCTGAACAAGATCGTCCAGGAGGTCATAGGGCTGCTGGAGCACGCCCTGGATCCGTCGATCACCATTCGGCTCCGGCTGGCCGAGGCGCTGCGCGCGGTGCAAGGAGATGCCGGGCAGCTACACCAGACCCTGCTGAACCTGTGCCT
>JBMFPK010000419.1:0-1699 GCA_049969155.1 Chloroflexia bacterium
GCACTCCTCCGACGGCAACCCCCACACGCACGGCCAGCCCTACCACTACGCCCTGCCCCACGTGCCCTTCCTGTCCGCGCCCGACACCACCCCCTCTGCCAACCAAGGAGGAGAACTTGGAGGATATCCATACCTTCACCACTTCTTGGGGATCGGTCATGCGGGTGGACGAACGGCCCGGGGACAACGCGCTCCGGGTGCAGGAAACCCGCGGCGTGGGGGGACGCGCGGTCCGCGTCTATGTGAACGCGGATACGCTCATCTGGGTGGCCGGGCTGCAGCTGGACGTCCGTTACGATACCAACCTGCTGACCGCCCTGGGTGTGGATCTGACGCCGCGCAGCGCTGCGATGACGCGCCCGGGGCCCGTGATCGACAGCGCGAAGGGGCAGATCAGTTTGCTGCTCTTCTCGCCGGAAGGGGAAGCGATCCCGCCTGGACGGGGCCCCGTAGTGAGCCTGCTCTTCGAGGTTCGGGAAGGAGCGCCGAACGGGAAGCGCGCCAAGATCGAGATCACGCGTGCCATCTTGGTCGATGTGGACGGGAACCAGGTCCAGGTGCCGCCGGCATACATCTTCGACGGCTACCTGGTCATCTGTTCCGAGTGTTTCCTGCACAACGGCGATGTGGACCGGGATGGCAAGGTGACCATTCTGGACGTCCAGCGGGGGGTGAACATCGTGCTGGGGCGGCACATTGCGGATGACGAGGAGGTTGTTGCCCTAGATGTGAACGGCGATGGGAGCGCGGATGTGCTCGACGTCATCCAGTTGGTGAGCCTTGCCCTGGGACGTACGGAACCGCCATTTGTAGGCCCTACCCCGGGGGTAACGGCGACACCCACCCCTCGAACGCGGACTCCAACGCCAACGCCTACGCGCGGGATGCCCAGCCCCACCGCGACGCCGCGCACCCCGACGCCGCTCACGCCCTATCCACAGCCGACCTCGCCGCCCACCCCGCGTACCCCCACGCCAAGGCCCACGGCAACTTCTTACCCCGGGCGCTGACCAAGGTTCGGACCGATGGACGCGCAGGTTTCGCTGTGCCTAGCGATGGTGCCTCTTCCAGCGCCGAACGGCGAGGAGGATGACCGGGATCCCAAGCGCTATCCAGACCAGGCTGGGCGCGATCAGCATTTTCCAGACCTCTTCCCGGGAAAGTGCCGGGCCCTGGAAAAGACGTCCCTGCACGAGACCGCGGGCGAACGCTCCCGCCGGCCCGCCGGCCAGGATCAAGAACGAAAGGATCAGCGTGATCGACGCTGCCAGCACGGCTACGGCCATCAGGCAGCCACAGCCGTATACCTCGGAGGTCAGTTCTATCCGGCCCGGCCGGGCCAGTTCGCGGACCTCCGCCATCCGCTCGGGCGATGGACGGTCCTGCGGCAAGCGCGGCTGCAGGATGACCGAACGGGAGATATCTTCCCATTCGATCGGCTCTTCGTGCCGCGTGCGTCGATCGTGTGCCGACACAGATTCCTCCCAATGGGCGCACTCCTGGGGCATTATAGACCTTCCGGTGCAGGAGGTCAAACTTGGAACCGTTGCGCTTTCAGCACCTTTCGCGCTTTCGAGAACTCGTCCACGGGATCTCGGACCGTGCTTTCGGTTCGGTCCAGCGGCCGGGTTCGGCGGGCCGCCGGAATCTCGCGGCCGCGCTCGGTATCCCGGTAGATGCCCTGATACCCACCAAGCAG
>JBMFPK010000420.1:0-568 GCA_049969155.1 Chloroflexia bacterium
GGAATCCGGCGCTTCGCTGCGGGAACAGGGAGTCGTTCTGGGGCGGCGGGCGGCGGTGATCGGCGGCGGGAACAGCGCGATCGATGCTGCCCGGACGCTCCTGCGTCTGGGTGTGGAGGAGGTGTGCGTGCTCTACCGACGCTCGCGGCGGGAGATGCCGGCGCTCCCGGAGGAGGTTTCCGCAGCCGAAGAGGAAGGGGTGGTCGTGCGGGAATTGGTGGGACCGGTGCGGCTGATCGGGTCGGAGGGGCGGGTGGCCGCTGTCGAGTGTGTGCGAATGGAGCTGGGGGAAGCGGACGCGAGCGGACGTGCGCGGCCCCTGCCGGTGGCCGGCAGCGAGTTCCGGGTGGAGGCGGACACGGTCGTCGTGGCGATCGGTCAGGAGGCCGACCTGAGTGGGCTTCCGCCGGAACTGGCCCGGGGAGGCCGGCTGGAGGTCGACCCGGAGACCGGGGCCACGCCGTACCCGGGTGTCTTTGCCGGCGGCGACGTGGTGCGGCCGGCCACGGTGATCGAGGCGATCGGAGCGGGAAAGCGCGCGGCGCGCAGCATCCTGCGGTACCTGCGG
>JBMFPK010000420.1:578-1669 GCA_049969155.1 Chloroflexia bacterium
CGGGGCGAATCCGTCGTGCTGGAGCGCACCGCCTCGCGGCCGGTCGTCCGTCTTTCCCTCGAGGAGATCGGGGAACAGCCGCGACTGGGGCGGCAGGAGCCTCCTGTGCTTGCCGCGCGCCGGCGGCGTCGGCTGTTCGAGGAGGTCGAGAAGGCGTTCACCCCTGAGCAGGCTGTGACGGAGGCTTCCCGCTGCCTTTCGTGTGCCGTCTGCTCGGAGTGTCTGGCGTGCGTGGCCGCGTGTCGGGCAGGGGCCATCGACCACGCGCTGCTGCCCCAGGATCTGCTGCTCGAGGCGGACATGCTCCTCGATGCGGGGGGCTACAGGCTTGCGCTTCCGGAAGGGGCTCTCCAGGCTGCGGAAGAACGGATGTTGGAAAGGGCTGGGGGCGCTGTGCTCTCCCGGGTGGAACCGTTGGGCGCCGGTAGGGCTCCTTTCGTCGCTTTATCGCGACCGGACCGGATCGGACTTTTCGTCTGCCGATGTGGAGGAACGATCCCGGCGGAGTCGATCGTGGCGGGGTTTCGGGAAGAGGCGCACCTCTCGCGCGTGGAGGTCGTGGACCAGGCGTGCACTCCGGAGGGCCTGGCGCAGATCCGCCAGGCGGCAGGCGGCCTGGACGCCGCGGTGCTGGGGGGGTGTTCCTGCTGCAACCTGGCGCAGGTTTGCTTTGCCTGTACGACGCAGCGCCTGCGGTGCCGCACCGGGTTGGGCGTCTGGGAAGGTGTGGAGGGGATCCCGCCCCCGTGGGCGTGGGAATATGTGAATCTACGGGAGCAATGTGTCTGGATCTACGGGCCCGAGGAGGCGCAACGGGCGGCCTTGGAGCTGCTGAGCGGAGCGTTCGCACGCCTGCGGAACGGGCCGGCCGCGCCTGTGGTGGCGACCGTAGACCGTGCGCGATGCCGCACCTGCGGCACCTGTGTGGAAGTCTGCCGGGCGGAGGCGCTGCGGCTGGAGGACGGCAGCGGAGGGTGGGTTCGGCTCGAGGTCGAGGGGGGACGCTGCTTGGCTTGTGGTACGTGTGCGGCACACTGCCCGACGGGCGCGCTGCAAGCGGGTCGTGTCGGGGACGGGCAGATCGAGGCCAC
>JBMFPK010000421.1:0-1668 GCA_049969155.1 Chloroflexia bacterium
GGGTGCCCATGGCGGGCGTCCCCTACCATGCGGTCGAGCACTATGTGGCCAAACTGCTGGCCGCCGGCTACAAAGTGGCGATCTGCGAACAGCTGAGCGAGCCTGGGCGCGGCCTGGTGGAGCGCGATGTGATCCGCGTGGTGACCCCCGGCAGGTGGTCGAACCGGAGATGCTGCCCACGGGCCGCAACAACTACATCGCGGCCGTCCTGTTGGAGGGGGAACGGGCTGGCCTCGCTTACGCGGACGTGAGTACGGGGGAATTCGCCACCACGGAACTGCGGGGAAAGGACGCGGCGCTGGAGCTGCGACGCGAGCTCAGTCGGCTCTTGCCGGCAGAGGTGCTGCTTCCCGAAGAGCCGTATCCGGCAAACGACCTGCCGCTGGAAAAGGGGGTCGCGGTCACCCGGTATCCGGCCTGGCACTGGGACGAGGAAACGGCCCGCCAGACGCTCCGCGACTATTTCGCCGTGGAGCGCCTCGAGGGGTTCGGCTGCGAGGGCAAACCGTACGCCATCCGGGCGGCCGGCGCGCTCCTGCAGTATCTGCAGGAGACCCAGCAGGAGATGCTGCGCCAGATCCGCAGCCTCCGCACCTACTCCACGGCAAACTACATGGCCCTTGACCCCCAGACGCGCCGCAACCTGGAGCTGCTGGCCAACACGCTCACCGGGGAAGTCGAGCACTCGCTCCTCTGGGTGCTCGACCAGACGCGCACCCCCATGGGGGCTCGCCTCGTGCGACGCTGGATCAGCCAGCCGCTCCTCGAGATCGGCGCGATCGAGGCCAGGCTGGATGCCGTCGAGTTCCTGGTGCGCGATACCGCCCGTCGTGCCGGGGTACGGGAGATCTTGAGCGGTATGCGTGACCTGGAGCGCACGACCACGCGGGTGCTCTCGGGGATTGCCGGCCCACGGGAACTCCTGGGGATGCGCGCCACGCTGGAAAAGATCCCCTCCCTTCGGGACCTCCTGGGCGGGGACCTGCCACAAAGCGGCGTGCTGGAATTGCCCGACCCCTGTACGGAGGTCGTCGATCTGATCACCCGGGCGATCTCCGAGGAGGCGCCCACCGTTCCCACCGCCGGAGGCGTCATCCGCCCGGGGTATTCGGCCGAACTGGACCAGATCGTCACGGCCAGCCGCGAAGCGCGGGAGTGGATCGCGGGGCTCGAGGAAAAAGAACGCAAGCGCACAGGCATCAAGACGCTCCGGGTCGGGTACAACAAGGTCTTTGGCTACTACATCGAGGTGAGCAAGGCTCAGGAAAAGCTCGTCCCTCCGGAGTACATCCGCAAGCAGACGCTCGTGAATGCCGAGCGATACATCACCCCGGAGATGAAGGAGTATGAGGCGATCGTGCTAGGCGCCCAGGAGCGTATGGCGGAGATCGAACTCCGCCTGTACCGGGAAGTGCTGCAACAGATCGCCGCCTACGCCGACCGACTCCTGGCCACCGCTGACGCCCTGGCGCGCCTCGATGTCTGCGCCAGTCTGGCTGAGGTAGCGGTACGCAACCGTTACGTACGGCCCAAACTGCACGAAGGGGAAACGATCGACATCGTGGCCGGCCGACACCCCGTCGTGGAGCTGACGCTGCGGGACGAAACCTTCGTTCCCAACGACCTGCACCTCTCCTGCGACGATGTGCAAATCATCGTCCTCACTGG
>JBMFPK010000422.1:0-1654 GCA_049969155.1 Chloroflexia bacterium
GGCCTATAACCTCAGCGTTCCCCCCAGCGGTCGTACCCTCTCCGGAGGCATCGACCCGGTCGCCCTCTACCCGCCCAAGCACTTTTTCGGCGCTGCCCGCAAGATCGAGAACGGCGGCAGCCTGACGATCATCGCGACCTGTCTGATCGATACCGGCAGCCGGATGGACGACGTCATCTACGAGGAGTTCAAGGGCACCGGTAACATGGAGCTGCACCTGGTGCGGAAGCTGGCCGAGCGGCGCATCTACCCTGCGATCGACGTCCAGCGGTCGGGGACCCGGCGCGAAGAACTGCTGCTCGACCCGGAACGGCTGCGCAAGGTATGGACGCTCCGCCGGATGCTGGACGTGCTGGGGCCGGACGAGGGCACCGAGCTCCTGCTCACCCGCCTCTCCAAGACCAAGGACAACGAGGAGTTCCTGAATACCCTGTCCAAGAATATCTAAGGATTCCGGGCAGGCGCGCTTGGTGCCTGTCCGAGGCAGGCTTTTTGCATGACGGAAAAGGAGGGCCAAATGGCGGACGAGGATCGGGCTATCGAAGAGGTGTGCGAACGGGCGCTGCAGGACGGGGTACAGTTTGTCAACCTGCAGTTCAGCGACATCTTTGGCACGCTGAAGAGTGTGACTATCCCCGCGCGGCGGCTGCGGGACTCGTTCACCCTGGGGACCTGGTTCGACGGCTCTTCCATCCAGGGATTCACCCGCATCTGCGAGAGCGATATGCTGTTGCGGCCCGATCCGCGGACCTATAACCTCGTCCCATGGCGGCCGCCGGAGGCCCGCGAAGCCCGGTTGATCTGCGACGTCTACCGGCCCGATGGGGAACCGTTCGAAGGGGACCCGCGGTACATCCTTAAGCAGGCCATCGCCCGTGCCCGGCAGATGGGGTTCGTGTACAACGTCGGGCCGGAGCTTGAGTTCTTCCTTCTGGAGCGGAACGGCAACGAGGTGAGCCACAAGCCGCAGGACCCGGCCGGGTACTTCGATATGGGCCCGCGGGATCGGGCGCTGGATGTGCGCCGGGAGATCGCGCGTGCCCTGGAGGCCATGGGCCTGGAAGTCGAAATGGAGCACCACGAGTGTGCCCCGGGCCAGCACGAGATCGATATCCGCTACAGTGAGGCGCTTTCCGCAGCCGACCAGGCGTTGACCTTGAAGTATGTGGTCAAATCCGTGTCGTACGATTGCGGGCTCCATGCGACGTTTATGCCCAAGCCCTTCTTCGGGGTGAACGGCTCCGGGATGCATACCCATCAGAGCCTCTTCGACCTGCAGGGACGGAACCTCTTCTTTGACCCCGATGCCCCCTACTGCCTCTCGCGCCTCGCGCGCCAGTTCGTCGCAGGCCAGCTCCTGCACGCCCGAGCGATGAGCGCCGTCCTCAGCCCCACGGTCAACTCCTACAAGCGCCTGACCCCCGGCTACGAGGCCCCCGTCTACATCTGCTGGGGGCAGATCAACCGCTCTGCCCTCATCCGTGTTCCGCGCATTGGCCGCTCCCGCGAGCAGTCCGCCCGCGTGGAACTGCGGTGCCCCGACCCGAGCTGCAACCCCTACCTGGCCTTCGCCGTGATGCTCCACGCCGGTCTGGACGGCATCGAGCGCAACCTCGAGCCTCCGGATCCGGTCGACGAAAACGTGTACGGGTTC
>JBMFPK010000423.1:0-1654 GCA_049969155.1 Chloroflexia bacterium
CCTCCGAGCTCGAATGCGGAGGGAAATTCGCGGTACCTTCCCCTGCCCGTTCCCTCGATGTCGCTGAACAGCCGTTCCCAGGCTTCGCGGGTCTCTTTCCACGGCTCGAGGACCCGATCCCAGAAGCTGGCCGGCTCCTGGCTGGCTGCGCCTGCCGGCAGCAGCGCCGTTCCCAGAACCAGGAGCGCGCTGAAGAGCAATCCAGCCCAGAGCACGGTGCGCGAGAGCTCTGCCGGGTACCGCACTTCGGCCTGAGCCCACTGCCACTCTCGCTGCTTCCACAGGTAGTAGAAGAGGAACAGGAGCGCCAGGATCGCGTAGTAGTCGAAGAAGCGCGGAGCCACACCGGGGCCATAGATCAGGTTGAGCATCAGCACTACCCCGGGGAGGCCGACGGCCAACCACGGCAGGCGGGAGCGGTAGGTGAACCAGGCGCCCAGGAACCCGAGCTGCCAGAACACCCAGGCCAGGACCACCACGAACAGCACGGCGTCTTCGCCCTGGCTTCCTCGGAGGAAGGTGCGGGCAAGCCAGATGGTGCGGATCAGGAGCTCCGCCGCCAGGTCCTTCCATCCCTGGAGAAGGGGGGAAAGGTAAGAAACCGGCTGACCCACGCCGGGCACACGGACGCTGCGCAGCGCACCGCTCAGGTGGACGATCCAGGCGATGCCTCCGAGCTGTCCGAAAAGGTGGGCCAGGAACCGCGGCGGCCGTAGCACGCGCGCGAGGAGGAAACCGGCCGCCAGCCCCACAACCGCGGCCCACGTCAGGATGCCGAGTGCTTCCCGCAGCGAAGCGGCCCACTGCGCGGCCTGCATGGAGGCGGCCACGGTGAGCAGGATGAGCAGGAGCAAGAACAGCGACAGCCAGCCTTCAGATAACCACCACTGGCGGCGCATACCCCACCTCGAAAGGGAAAGCGCCCTTCGAGGTCATTATACCATGTCCTCCGGGATTGGCAACCATCTCCTTCTGTGATAGAATGCATCCGCAGGCCGTGAGGGATGCGATGCATGTGGCCATCTTCGGTCTCGGCGGGGTAACCCGTACCTTCCGTCAGTGGCCGGAGCGAGTTCTGGGCGAGCGCCTGGTCCGCTGCGGCCATACCGTGCTTGCCTACGGCTACTACGATCCTTGCTCTCCCCACCTGAGCGAGCGCCACGAGGAGATCGGGGGCATCCAGGTACACCGCGTGCCTCCCCGCTTTTGGCCTGCGGGTGCGCTCCGCCGGGAGATGGCCCGCAACATCGTTCCGGATGTGGCGCACCTCTTTCACCCCCGCAACGTGCTCGCCTTTCCCGCCGTACGCCTGCTGCGGCAGTGGCAGGTGCCGGTCGTTTACACCTGGCTTGGGCCGTTCCACGACCCGTACCTCGTGGAGGACCGCGAATCGCCGCTGGAGGGCCCTGTGCGGTACGACCGGCCGATCTTTTCCATCCGGGAACTCGTGCGGCGGCTCTCTCGCGACGGCCGACTGCGGGACGACCTGCGCAATTTCGCCCTGCACTGGCCCCTGGCGCAGGCGCACCTCTTCCTGGCCTGTTCCCAGCACGAAGCGCGCGAGCTCGTGCGGCTGGGAATGCCCGAGGAGCGCATCCGGGTTGTCCCGCTGTGGATCGAGGCGGACGAAATCCGATCCGTACCCGTACGGCCG
>JBMFPK010000424.1:0-1638 GCA_049969155.1 Chloroflexia bacterium
GCGCTGCTGTGGTCGTGCAACCCGAGCCTGATCGGCCAGATCGACGCGACCTTCGACGCCCTGCAGAACACAGCCGATCCGGCGCCGGCCGGGAACTGCGGTGCGCCTCCGGACGGTGAGGGGAACTACACCTACGGCTACGGCTACCTGGACGTCTATGCGGCTGGCCTGCAGTATTGTGCGGGGGTGGAACTCGGCTACCTGCACGGCCACGTCTATGATGCCGATACCGGCAACCCGATCGAGGGCGCCAACGTTATCGCTGTGCCGGGCGGGCAGATCCTCGCCGTCACCGACCCGACCGGCTACTACACGATGTCCCTGATCCCCGGCGTCTACGACGTGACGGCATCCAAGAACGGCTACGAGCCGCAGACGGTCCAGGACATCACCATCGTGACCAATACCGTCACTGTCCAGGACTTTCACCTCCGCTTCCTGGGCCAGTGGACACTGCTGCCGGACAACCCGTTCGACTACACCCGCTTCGACTGCGTCTGGTTCGACGACGGCACAGGCCCCTCGGCCTACAACCAGAAGGTCTACTGCCTGGGCGGGCGCACCGGCTCCTCGACCGAGGATCCTTCCATCTGGCGGTTCGATCCCGTGACCCAGGCCTGGTCGGATACCGGGCACGACGTCTACGAGGACGTGTCCAACTACACGGCCAACCTCCTGCGGGACGAGAACTATGACACCCAGGGCCTGGCGATCTACATCGTCGGCGGGTACGATGCGGAGGGCGGCGGCTACATGCCCATCGTGCAGCGGTACTACCCCAAGACGGGACTCGCGCAGAACGTCCCGGACGACCCCTGGCCGGTGATGGTCGGCGGCTACAACACGATCCCCGGCGCGTGTGTCAGCACGTCCGACCTGAGCAAGATCTACTGCTTCGGGGCCTGGGAAAGCAACGCCGCCCCCTACTTCTCCGCCGAGACCTGGGAGTACGACCCCGCACGGCCGGACACGCAGCGGTGGCAGCGGATCACGACGGCGAACCTGAGCGTCCCGCGGGGCTACATCTTTGCCGCGGTGCAGGGCACCAAGATCTACGCGATGGGCGGCGACTATCAGTACACGGGCGGTGACCTGGTGCCCACGGATGTGGTCGAGGTGCTGGACGTGACGAACCTGGCCGCCGGCTGGACCACTGTAGCGCCGCTCCCGATCCCGCTCTCCCAGGGGCGTGGGTTCGGCCTGGATGTGGACACGCTGGGCGTGAATGTGCCTGTGGGCAAGATCTTTACCGCGGGCGGGGGCGACTGGCCGGGCGAGACGACCGAGGCGATGGAGTACGACGTCGCCACGGATACCTGGAACCAGGCCTTCCCTGACCTAAACATTGCCCGCCGGAACCACGCCGGGGTCTACATCCCGCTCTGCACGCCCGACGACCCGACCGATCTGATGCCGTCGCTCCTGGTGGTCGGCGGCCGCAGCGGCTCGGATATCCCGCCTTACCCGCAGCCAGAGTACTTCCCCTTCTCCTGCACGATCTGCGAGCCGGTGGAGATCCTCTCCATCATGACGACGACGGAAGGTTGTGTGGTCTCCTTCAGCGCGGAGGTGACGGGATCCGAGCCGATCGAGTTCCAGTGGGACTTTGGACCCTTCGGCACGAGCACCGACACGAAC
>JBMFPK010000425.1:0-1637 GCA_049969155.1 Chloroflexia bacterium
ATCGTACTGGAACACGATCGCCGGCCCGAGGAACCGGTTCCCCGGCCGCAACCGAGAACGATCGTATGCCGACGTCGCCGTGGGGCCATCGGGGGAAAACCATACCGCTTGGAAGCCCAGCAAGGCCGCACGAGCATCTTCTGTTTCCCGCGGGGCGCGCGGCAGGCAGGGCCGCGACACCGAGCCGATGCCACGCACCCGCACCGTAACCAGCTCTACCGTCTCCGCCGGCAGAGCGTAGCCGTACCGCTGCCCGTGGGCGAGGTGGAACGCCTCCCGTCCCCTGGCCAACGCCCCTACCGTCACCGGCAGGGAAAGCGGCACCGTCAGTTCGTACGACTGGCCCCGGTAACGCAGGTCCAGCGCTGCCTCCAGCACCGGCCCGTGGAAACCCTGCGCCCCGAGCGTCGCCCGAACCTGCTCCGACAGCTCCTCCACCACATCGCCCAATAGACCGGATGAGACCAACGCTGCATCGGCATTGCACAAGAGCGAGCGCGAGGTGTCGCAGATCGCATCGGCGACGACCAGGCCGAGCGCGCTCAGCACACCCGGGTGGGGAGGCACCAGGATGTGAGGAATGCCCAGCGCCTCGGCCAGGGCACAGGCGTGGAGCGGGCCGGCCCCGCCGAACGGCAGGAGGGTGAAACGCCGGGGATCGTAGCCGCGCTCCACCGACACATAGCGGAGCGCCCGTTCCATCGTCGCGTTCGCCACGCGGATCACCCCCAAAGCCACTTCCTCCGCTGAAAGGCCGCCCAACTCCTGCCCCAGACGCGCTAAGGCGGAACGGGCCGCCGGGAGGTCCAGGGAGACATCCCCCCGCCCGCCGAGGAAATAGGCCGGGTGCAGCCGGCCGAGCACCAGGTGGGCATCGGTAACCGTGGGAGTCCGGCCTCCCCGGCCGTAACAGACCGGGCCGGGCACGCCCCCCGCGCTCTGAGGTCCCACGTGAAGTACCCCGGCAGCATCCACCCAGGCGAGGCTGCCACCACCCGCTCCTACGGTGTGCACGTCGACCGCCGGGAGACGCAGGGGAACCCCGGCCACGGTGTTCTCCGGAGTATACGGCACCGTCCCCGGACAGAGGGCGACGTCGGTGCTGGTCCCACCCATGTCCAGGGTGAGGATGTGCGGCGCGATGGAGGGATCCGGTTGAGACTCGCGGGCGATGAAGAACGCTCCTACCACCCCGCCGGCCGGCCCGCTGAGCACCAGACGGGCCGCCTGAGCCGCCGCCTGCTCGGGGCTGGTCACTCCGCCGTTGGATTGCATCACCCGGATACTCCTCTCGGGCAACACCCCTGCCAGCCGCTCCAGGTACCTTCCGACGAGCGGGGCCACGTACGCGTTCACCACCGTGGTCGCCGTACGCTCGTATTCCCGGTACTCGGGGAGAATCTCGCTGCTGAGCGAGAGGACAAGGTGGGGCCAACGGGCGCGGATGCGCTCCGCCGCACGCCGTTCGTGGGCAGGGTTGCGAAAAGCAAAGAGGAACACGATGGCCAAGCTCTCCACACCCTCGGCGGCCGCTCGCGAGGCCACCTTGTCTACCGCCTCCTCGTCCAAGGGGACAAGCACCTGCCCCGCGGCGTCCAGCCGCTCCGCCACCTCCCATCGGAGGTCGTCCGGCAGCA
>JBMFPK010000426.1:0-1606 GCA_049969155.1 Chloroflexia bacterium
GGAACCTTGAGCTCGACCTCCAACCACTCCCCGCGCGCCGTCATGCCGACGGCCAGCGGCAGGGCCAGCGAGATCCGCGCATGGGGGTGGAATCCGCCCGAGTAGCGCAACGGCAGGCCAGCGCGGCGGATGGCCCGTTCCCACAGACGCATCATATCCAGATGTGAAAGGAACCGCAACTCCCTACCTCGGGCGAATTGCAGATAGTACCTGGTTGGCTTTTCCATGGTCCCGTTTCTGTGGTATAATCCATTACGCGATGTCCAAGCGTGCCAAACGACGGGGGAACCGAGATGTCTTTCCTGGACCCTCCATCTCCGTATGCCTGGTCGGTCCTCTTCCGTATTCTCGAGATGCTCTCCGGCAACGGGAGCCTGGCGGAGGTCCTCACGGTGATCGCGGATGCCGCGTGCGAACTGACGGAAGCCTGGGGGGGTCTGTGCATCCTCCTTCCCACCGGGCGTTCCGCAGAATATTACGGCGGTGAGGAAGCCATCCGTGTCGCGCCGCTCCTCCTGGAGGCGCTGGAGCATCAGGATCCGCCCCTGGAAACGCCATCCCCCCACACGACGCTCGTCCTGCACGCCTCCGAGGCCCGCACCCTGCACGCGCTCGCGACGCCTATTCCCGCCCGGTGGACCATCCGGGGGACTGTGGCCGGCTTGTACGAGGAGATGCCCGACGAGAGCGCTTCCCTCATCCTTTCGCTGCTCGCCCATCAGGCAGGCCTCGCCATCGACCGGTGGCACCTCGATGCCATGATTACCGAAAGGTACATCAGCGCCATCCAGGCCCTGGCCTCCGCGATCGACGCCCGAGATCCCTCCACCCATCGCCACTCGCAGGCCGTCACGGATCTCTCCGTAGCCCTGGCGCGGGAACTGGGTCTGAGCGAAGACGAGGTACGCACGATCCGAGATGCCGCGATCCTGCACGACATCGGCAAGATTGGGATCAGCGAGGAAATCCTGTTCAAGCCCGGACCGCTCACCCCCGGGGAGCGCGCCGTCGTGGAGGCCCACCCGGTGGTGGGAGCTTCGATCCTCTTGGGGATTCCATATATGCAACATCTCATCCCACTCGTGCGACATCACCACGAACGGTACGATGGGACCGGCTATCCCGATCACATCGCCGGAGAGCAAATTCCGCTCGGCGCGCAGATCCTAGCGATTGCGGACGCCTTCGACGCGATCACGACCGAACGCCCCTACCACCGGGGACTGAGCATTCCGGAAGCCTGCGACCTTCTGCGCCAGGAATCTGGATCGGCCTTTGCCCCGCATCTCGTGGAAGCCTTCGTCCAGATGATCCTGCGCCGCCTCCCGCGCACGGAGCGAGAAGGCGACTAGCCGGCGCCCGAGAGCCCCCTGGGGCGCAGGATCTCGAGGTTCTCCACCGGCACCTCGACGATCGATCCGTCCTCCAGCTGGACCTCGGCGACATGCATACGAGCCCCGCACACCATCGGCCGGGCAGTCCGCGGGAGCGCGACAACCGTCCCCACGGTCCCCAAGCCCGTGTGGCTCAGGATCCGCACTTCGGCGCCCGGAAGCAGCGGCTCCGCGGGGATCGGCTCCGCGTCCGCGCCGGGCAACGGCACGAT
>JBMFPK010000427.1:0-1602 GCA_049969155.1 Chloroflexia bacterium
GGCCCTTCTGAACCCGAGGAAACTGGGCGAACGGACCGAGCAGGTGCGTCGGGCCGGGACGCTCCCGGTCCCATTGGTCGTCCGACCGGCCCAGGGAGGCGAACCGGCCGGCTACACGTTGCTCGACGGATTGTACTGGTACCGCATCGCCTGTGCACTCGGATTGGAGCGCGTGCCGGTGATCCTGCGCTGGCCGGAGAAGACTCGCAGCCCCGGTACCGAGGGCGGAGCGGGAGAAAACGATGGCCTTTGACCTGGCACGAATCGCACCCCAGGCCGAGGAGCTCGGCCGATACTATGCCGCAGAGATGGGGCCACAGCATCGGGACCGGATCTCCTGTGCCTGGGCGCGCCTGCAGGAACTCGGTCGCGAAGAGATGGAAAGTGCCGCGCTTCGCTCCACGGTACGGGTGCTCGCGCGTCCGCTGGAGGATCCGCGCCAGCCCTATTCTTCTCCGGAGCGAAGGACATCCTATCGCCTGTGGGCGAGCGACGGTTCCGCGATCTCCCCCGATCCCCAGGCGCTCGTGCGCTATGCGCTGCTCCACACGGCTGCGGTCGGCCTGGCGTTCGAGCCACCTTCCTTCGAGGTTGCCCATCGGACGCAGCTGCTGTTCCGCGAAGAAGAGATGGAACGCGCGTACCCGGGTGCAGGGGAGCCGGTGCCGGTGGAAGGGCCCGTGGTGGATACGATGCGGGCCTACGAGGAGCTGCGCATCCTGTGCGAGGCAGCGCAGCAACTGCCGCCGGACCCGAGCGGGCGTCCGCTCCTGCTTATGACGGATGCCGTCATCCTCTGGACACACCGCGGAACCGGGCCGGGGCACGAGGCTCTGAAGGAAGAATACCTGTGCCGCAGCGTGGCTGCGCTGGCCCAGCTGGAACAGGCCCAGATCCCACTGCTGAGCTTCACCAGCATGCCCCGACACCGAGAAGTCGTCCACACGCTGCTCGCGCTGGTCTGCCCGCCCGAGCGTCAGCTTGCCTGCGGCGATTGTGAGCAGCCGCTTGCCGAGTGTCTCACCTATCGCCCCCTGCTGGACCGGGATCTCTTCGCGATGCTCCCCTTTGGAACGCGCTCCCCGCTCTTCCAGCCGGTCTACCACGGCGACATCGCCTGGCGGCTGCCGCTGGCGGCTCGCAGGAACGATCCGGAACTGTGCTTCTTTTACCTGAACACAGGGGAAATCGCCCGAGTGGAACTGCCCCGGTGGATCGTGCGCGCAGGGCTGCTGGACACCGTCCACGCGATCGTGCTGGACCAGTGCCGCCCAGGCCGCGCGGAGGTGCCCGGTTATCCGCTGGCACTCAGCCTGGCCCACCACGAGGCGGTGCTGACGGCCGAAGACCGCCGCGCCGTGGAATGGCTGATCGAGGAAGCCCTTGCGCGCCATGGCTTCGTTGCACCGCCATCCGCGAAGGCGCGGATGAAGGCATTGTAACACGAGCAGGAGGGAAAAAGACGTCTATTCGTCCGACGGGACGCCGCTCTCGGAGGCAGGCATTCCCTCCGTCTCCTTTTCCCGGAGCGGGGGGCAAGCTCTACCTCGAGGAAAAGCCTTCCTGACGGGACAGACCCAGGTGGCTTCTCGGTTGCGGGGC
>JBMFPK010000428.1:0-1594 GCA_049969155.1 Chloroflexia bacterium
CGGCGCATCCGCGCCGCCGCGCCGCACATCCTGCTCGTCGCCTACGGCGCACCCCAGCAGGACCTGTGGCTGCGGCGCAACCTCCCCCGATTGGACGTACCGGTGGGGATCGGCGTAGGGGGAACGTTCGACTACCTGTCCGGACGTGTCCCCCGGGCACCTGCCTGGATGCGCCACGCAGGTCTGGAGTGGCTCTACCGCCTGATCCGCCAGCCCTGGCGCTGGCGGCGAATGCTCGCCCTGCCCCTTTTTGCCTGGCTGGTGCTGCGTCAGGCGCTCGAGCAGCGCCGCTCTGCCCGCCAAAGGCCCTAAAGGTCCAGCAGGTGCCCCAGCTTTTCCTTCTTCGTCCGGAGGTAGTCCTGATTGACGGGCGTGGGCGGGATCACCAGGGGCACCCGCTCCACGACTTCCAGTCCGTGCCCCTGCAGCCCCACGATCTTGCGCGGGTTGTTCGTAAGCAAGCGCATCTTGCGCACCCCCAGATCGCTCAGGATCTGGGCACCGATGCCGTAATCCCGCAGGTCGGGTGGGAACCCCAGGCGCGCGTTCGCCTCCACGGTATCCAGCCCCGTGTCCTGCAGCTCGTAGGCGCGCAGCTTGTTCAGCAAGCCGATCCCGCGCCCCTCCTGGCGCATATAGAGGAGCACACCGCGCCCCTCTTCGGCGATCGCCCGCATCGCCGCCCGAAGCTGCTGGCCGCAGTCGCAGCGCAACGAGCCCAGGGCATCCCCGGTCAAACACTCCGAGTGCACGCGCACGAGGAGCGGTTCGTCCGGTGGAAAGGGCACCCCCATGACGAGCGCCAGGTGGTGTTCGCCGTTGATCGTATTCTCGTACGCGATCGCCTGGAACTCGCCGAACTCGGTGGGCAGCCGCGCCGAGGCCACGCGGCGGACGAGCTTTTCGTGCCGACGGCGGTATTCGATCAGCTGCGCCACGCTGATGATCTTCAGGCCAAAGCGCTCGGCCAACCGCTCCAGGGCCGGCAGGCGGGCCATATGCCCGTCCTCGTCCATGATCTCGCAGATGACCGCCGCCGGGTACAGTCCCGCAAGGCGTGCCAGATCTACGGAGGCCTCCGTCTGGCCCGCGCGTACGAGCACCCCGCCCTCCCGCACGCGCAACGGGAAGACGTGTCCCGGCATGACGATGTCCTCGGGACGTGTCTTCGGATCCAGGACCACGCGAATCGTGTGCGCACGGTCATAGGCCGAAATGCCGGTGGTCACACCTTCCCGCGCCTCGATCGAAACCGTGAAAGCCGTGCCGAAGCGGGAGCGGTTGTCTTGGACCATCATCGGGATGCGCAGTTCGTCGAGCCGCGAGCCGATAATCGGCAGGCAAATCAGCCCGCGGCCGTACTTGG
This sequence comes from Chloroflexia bacterium, assembly GCA_049969155.1. Lineage (GTDB taxonomy): Bacteria > Chloroflexota > Chloroflexia > DTKN01 > DTKN01 > DAOTVY01. Next base: position 1,367 of record JBMFPK010000428.1, read on the forward strand.
CCATGAAGTTAATCGCCTCCGGGGTGACCTTCTCCGCGGCAATGCAGAGGTCCCCCTCGTTTTCCCGGTCCTCATCGTCGATGATGATGACGAATTTCCCAGCACGAAAATCTTCGATCGCTTCCTCAACGGTCGCCAGAGGCATCGTCCCACCTCCAATCGCATCCTTTCAAAAGCCATGCTGGGCGATCTCCTCCCAGTTCACCGAGCCGGATGTCCCCCCGCCCT
>JBMFPK010000429.1:0-1594 GCA_049969155.1 Chloroflexia bacterium
GGCGACTGCCCTCACCCGTGTCATCCTCTCCACCGATGACGAAGAGATCGCCGCCGTCGGGAGGGAGTTGGGCGTTGAGGTCCCGTTCCTGCGCCCGCACGAGCTGGCCCGGGACGATACGCCGACGCTTCCGGTAATCCGCCACGCCGTCGCTGAGCTGGAGCGCGAGGGCACGCGGTACGACGCCGTGTGTATCCTCCAGCCCACCAGCCCCTTTCGCCGGCCCGAGTGGATCGACGCGTGCGTGAAGCTGCTGTTCGAGCGCGGGGCCGATTGTGTTATCACCGTGGCGCCGGTGCCTTCCGAGTACAACCCCCACTGGGTGTATTTTGAAGATCCGCAAGGGTTCCTGGTGCTCGCGACGGGCGAGGGGGAGCCCATCCCCCGACGGCAAGACCTTCCTCAAGCGTATCACCGAGATGGCTCGGTGTACGTGACGCGCCGGGACGTGTTGATGAAAACGGGATCCCTCTACGGCCGCCGCGTCCTCGGTTACCTCGTGGACGCCCACGACACCGTGAACATCGACACGGTGGACGACCTGGCCAAAGCGGCGAGCCGGCTTGGGGCTCGGCGGGTGGGCGGATAAGATGTGCGGGTTCGTGGTGGTGGTAGGTTCCGGAAGCACGGAGGCGCCGGTGGAGGAGGCCGTGGCGACGCTCGCCCATCGCGGGCCGGACGGCGTGGGTACCTGGGCTCCACCCTCGGGCGGATGCGCCATGGCCCACCGCCGCCTCGCCATTATCGATCTCTCGGAGGCGGGGAAGCAGCCTATGGTTTCCCTGGACGGAAGACTCGCTATCGTTTTCAACGGCGAGATCTACAACTACCTTGAGCTTCGGCGCGAACTCGAAAGCGGGTGGGCGTTCCGAACGCGGACGGACACCGAGGTGCTGCTGGCCGCCTACGCGCGGTGGGGGGCCTCTTGCCTCGACCGGTTCGTCGGCATGTTTGCCTTTGCCGTGTGGGACGAGCGCGAGGGAGCGCTTTTCGCAGCTCGGGATCGGTTCGGAGTCAAACCGCTGTACGTGGCGGAGCTCCCCGGAAACCGCCTGGCCTTCGCCTCCGAGATCAAGGCACTTCACGCCGTCGGCTTGCCCCGCGAACCGGACGGGGTCACCTGGGCCACGTACCTCACCTACGGGCTCTACGACCACTCGGAGAGGACCTTCTGGAGAGGTGTGAGGTCGCTGCCGCCCGGTCACACCCTCCGCTGGAAAGACGGGCAAATGGCCATCGGCCCCTGGTACGACGTGGCGCAGCGCGCCGGGGTCGCGCTCGACCCGCGCCCGGAGGACGAGGTGCTCGAAGAGTACCGGGCCCTGCTCGAGGAGAGCGTGGCGCTCCGCTTCCGCGCCGACGTTCCCGTGGGCGTCAACCTCAGCGGCGGGCTCGACTCCTCCACCCTCCTTGCCGCGGTGCACGCCATCCAGGGGCCGGGAAGCGACGTGAGCGCCTTCACCTTCGTCACCGGCGATCCCCAGTACGACGAGCTTCCGTGGGTGCGGGAGATGCTCGAAGCCACCTGCCACCCTCACCACATCTGCCCCCTTTCGCCAGAGGAGGTGCCAGAGCTGGCCGAGCGCGTTGCGTA
>JBMFPK010000430.1:0-1593 GCA_049969155.1 Chloroflexia bacterium
CTGCGGAAATCGGCCAGCTCCGTACGCTTCACCCGCCCGTTGCGGGTCGCCAGCACGAGGTAGCGGGGATCTTCCCAATCGCCCACCGACAGAAACCCTACGATGCCTTCCTGAGCCTCGAGCCCCAGGAGGTTACCGAGGGGAAGCCCGCGCCCGTCGCGCTCGGCCTCGGGGATCTGGTGGACCTTGATCCCGTAGGCCCGGCCACGGTCGCTGAAGAAGAGCACGTCGTCGCGGGTGTTGCACAGGAGGGCATGGAGGGTTGGGTCCGTCTCGCGCGTCGCCCCTGTACCGGCCCCGACGAGCATCCGTCGGCCGGCCTCGGCAGACATCCGCTTCAGGTACCCCCGCTCGCTCAGCAGGATCCAGGTCGGTTGCTCGGGGAGGAGCGCTTCCTCCGTGACCTCCAGCGCCTCCTCTTCGGCGATGCGTGTGCGCCGCGCATCGCCGTAGCGGGCCCGGAGGGTGTCCAGTTCCTCCTGGATGAGGGAGAGGACCTTGCGGGGGTGCGCCAGGATGTCCTCCAGTTCCCCGATGCGCCGCCGCACTTCGGCGTACTCTTCCTCGATCTTTTTCCGTTCCAGGGCGGCCAGGCGGCGCAGCTGGAGGTCGAGGATCGCCTGGGCTTGCACCTCGGTCAGCCGGAACCGTTTCATCAGGTTCTGGCGCGCGGTCTCGGCGGTCTGCGAGCGCCGGATCACCTCGATGACCGCGTCCAGGTGGTCCAGGGCGATGCGCAGCCCCTCCAGGATATGGGCACGCTGGCGCGCCTTGTCCAGGTCGTGTCGGGTCCGTCGCAGGATGACCTCTTGCCGGTGGGCGATGTAGTGTTGGAGCAGGCGCTTGAGGGGAAGGACGCGGGGCTGTGTGCCGTCCACCAAGGCCAGGAGGTTGACCCCGAAGGTGACCTGCATCGGGGTCAGGCGGAAGAGCTGAGAGAGCACCGCCTTGGGGTCCGCTTCCCGCTTAAGCGTGATCACGATGCGCATGCCGGAGCGGTCCGACTCGTCCCGCAGGTCCGAGATATCGGGAAGGCGCTCCTGTTTCACCAGTTCGGCGATCCTCTCGATCAACCGTGCCTTGTTGACCTGGTAGGGGAGTTCGGTGACGATGATGCTGACCCGTCCCCGCGTGGCTTCCTCCACGTGCGCGCGGGCGCGCACGACAAAGTGGCCCTTTCCGGTGCTGTAGGCCACCCGGATTCCTTCCTGTCCCAGGATGATGCCCCCTGTGGGGAAATCGGGGCCAGGGAGCACGCGCATGAGGTCTTCGACCGAGGCTTCCGGGTTCTCGATGAGCAGGGAGATCGCCGCGCAAACCTCGTTCAGGTTGTGCGGGGGGATGTTCGTGGCCATGCCGACGGCGATGCCCGAGGCGCCGTTCAGGAGCAGGTTCGGAAGGGCTGCGGGAAGGACGCGGGGCTCCTTCAGGGTGCCGTCAAAGTTGTCCACGAAATCGACGGTCTCTTTGTCGATGTCCGCGAGCATCTCCTCGGCGATCGGGGCGAGGCGTGCCTCCGTGTAGCGCATCGCGGCCGGCGCGTCGCCGTCCACACTGCCCAGGTTGCCCTGTCCGTCCACGAGCGGGTAGCGC
>JBMFPK010000431.1:0-1590 GCA_049969155.1 Chloroflexia bacterium
GCTGCACGACGGGTTCGGTTGCCTTCGACCGGGCTGCGGCCTTCTACGACCGCACGCGCGGCTTCCCGCCGGGGGTCGACCGCGAGGTCGCGCGCGGCATCTGCCGGCTGGCCGGCCTTCGCCCGGGAGAGCGCTTGCTCGAACTGGGCATCGGCACGGGCCGGCTGGCGCTCCCTTTGCAGGAGGTCGGGCTCTCCGTGTGGGGCATCGACCTGTCACGGCCGATGCTCGAGGTGCTTTGCTCGAAGCCCGGGGGGAGAGGGATCGCCCTCGTAGAAGGGCATATCCGTGCGCTGCCGTTCCTTGCCGCCCAGTTTGACGCTGCGCTCGCCGTGCACGTGCTGCACCTGGTGGCCCCGTGGCGGGACGCGCTGCGGGAAGCGGCGCGCGTGCTCAAGCCCTCGGGCGCCTTCCTGCTCGGGTGGGGCGGGCATGCGGATCCTGAGACGCCGTTGGGCAAGGTGCGCGAGCGGTGGCGGGCAGCGGTGGTCGCACGCGGGGGCAGCGTGGACCGCCCCGGGGAACACGACCCTCGGCGGGTCATCGCCGCCCTGGAAAGGCTAGGGTTCCTCGTGGAGTGCGAGGCGGATATCGCGCGCTGGACGACCAGCACGTCGGTGGCTGAGGTATTGCGTACGATCGAGGAGCGCGTCTTTTCGGACGCCTGGAGCGTGCCGGAGGAGATCCACCGGGCGGCGCTCGACGAGGTTCGCGGCTGGGTGCTGGAAAGCGGTTTCGATCTGGGAAGGCCTCTGGAGCAGACGCACACCCTCCACCTGGCGGTGCTCCGCCGCTCGGACAGAGGGGCCAGTGCCGCAACCCGGGCAGATCGCTGACCCGGGGCTTCCGGGCTGGACATCCATCAGATGCTGGAGCAATACTTCGCCACAGAGGAGCCTCCCGCTCAACGACGGCGCGGGTGCCGAGGGCCCTCGGGTGCGGACGTTCCCCCTAGAGGCCGCCACTGGAACTCCATCTCCAGCCGGAAGGCACCCTCCTCCACGCACTGCAGGAGGGCATCCAGTGCGGAACGCTCCCCGTGTGGGACGCGCGCCTGCCGGGAGACGTAGAGGCCGGCCAGCGAGAAATACCCCTCCTGCGTGCAAGTGGCCGTCGGCGTGTGCCGTACCACCTGGAGGAACAGGGCCCCGTAGATGCGGTCGAGCAGCGTCACGTAGGCGAGCCGCAACTCCCGCTGTGCATCCGGCTCCAGAAGCTGCTCCAGGTGGGCCAAGAGCTGTTCGACCGCCTCGACTCCGCGAGCACGTGCCACCGCCCCATACAGGTACACCTCGACGAGCGCGTGTCGAACCGCTTCCACCAGGCCCGGCCACACCTCCGCGACCTGTGCTGCCCAGCTCCGTTGATCCATCCCTTCCGCAACCTCCTCGAAGGTCACAAGCAGGTCCTTATAGGACAACAGCTGCAGCGGAAAATGTTGGAGCACTTCCTGCGGAAGCATCGGCTACCTCCCCAGATTGACAGGATCGAACGTGTGTGCTAAAATGCATTTCAGCGCAACCCTTTGGTTGGAGGAACGCCCGATGAAGCTGCGTAGCTGGAGCCGGCACGACGTGCGGAACATCCTGG
>JBMFPK010000432.1:0-1568 GCA_049969155.1 Chloroflexia bacterium
GGCACAGTTCCCCCTTTCCACATCAGAACCGCCGCACACTCCATCATAGCATGTGCCCGAGGGAGCTGTCAACCTTGCTTGACGGGCCAAGGACACTGTACTATGATGAGGATGAATCCTCCCAGCACAGCGCGAGATCAGGATGCAGACGATGGAGCCGAAGGCACGTTTACGGAGCATCGCGAGGCAAATCTGGGGATTTCTTGCGTCACGCCGGCTCTCTACCTTCCTGTTCCTTGCTGCCACAGCGTTCCTGCTGCCGGCCGCCTTTTTCCCTCAGCCATCCCCGCTGCTTGACGTCGCCGCTCGAGCAGCCTGGTGGGAAGAGGTGCAAGCTCGCTTCGGCGAAAGGGCGACATGGCTTGTGTATCTGGGATGGCTGGATGTGGGGCGTTCCGTTCCATTGCGCATCCTCGCGCTCGCGCTGCTCGCCAACGGGATTGCCTGCACGGTCGATCGTCTTGGGCGCCTATGGCGTGCCGTGATACGTCGCACGGTGGCCGTACTTCCGGACGACGCCTACGAGCGAGCGAGCTGGCGCCTGGAAGAGGTGAACCCGGGGCAGCTCCCTCGCAGTCTGAAATGGCTCCGCGAGGCAGCTCCCCCTTCCCCGGCCGCGCGATACTTCTACGGCGAACGTTTCCGTGTGACTCCTTTCGGGACCGTGGTGACGCATCTAGGCCTGCTGTTCCTCCTCGCAGCGGTCATTGCCCACGCGACCGCTGCTCGGCAGCAGCGTCTCCTTCTGGAACCCGGCACGGGTGCACTGGTTACCATCCGTGGATCTGGGTGCCACCTGGCGCTCGCCGAAAGCGGTGAGGAAGCGCCTCTGGTGGTGTACGTTGTCGCCGACGAGACCGGCACGCAGAGGCGGATGCGGCTGGGGCCGGCCCACCCGGGCCGGGCCTGCGGCGCCCGGCTGTACCTCGAGACGTATGGCCTCGCCTGGAAGGCGAAAGCAATCTCCCCGGAAGGAGAGCGCCTACCAGTCGCCTACCCCGAATCGGCGCAGTGGCTCCATTTCGACGAAGGGCGGACTGCGGGGACCTTCAGCCTGCCCACAGAGGGAATCACAGGGACGGTGATCCCCTCGCCTGCCGCTCTCAGCGGCGCGTCCAGCGAGCCCCTCCACCTTCGGCTGCGCGCGGCCGACGGAGCGGTGCTCTTCGATGGAGCCGTGGAGCCGGTCGGGCGGATGAAGGTGGGAGCGGTGCAGCTGGAGTGGCAGTCCGGGCGATTTGCGAGGGTTCGGGCCGTAACGGATCCCGGCTTTGGCTGGCTCGTGGCCGGGGGAAGCTGCCTGGTGGTCGGGACGTGCCTGGTGCTGTGGTGCCGGACCAAGCGGGTGTGGGCTCGATGGACACTGGACGGAGTTCTCCTGGTGCGGACAGCCCGGGAAGCGGGCAAGTGAGGCGAGGGAAGGTATGGAGGCGTGGCTCGGCGACTCGACGCTCTCGACCATGGCAGCCCTGACGCTCGCCGCGGGCACCATCGCGGCCTCGCTTTCGCTCCTCCGGCACCAGGACCCCGCGCGCTCCGCTCGTACCGAAGCCTTCCGATGGCTCTTT
>JBMFPK010000433.1:0-1533 GCA_049969155.1 Chloroflexia bacterium
TCTCGTCCGGCACCCAGACGATGGCGTCGAACCAGACTGTGGTGCCGGGGTCCGGGGTCCCATCGTCCAGATAGACATAGCCGTCGCTTCCGGCTCCGAAGGGAAAGACGCCGAGGAAGGCCCACATCCCCGCAGCGTGGGCCTGATCGACGACGACCTCGGCCTCTCCTTCGGCGTGACGGACGAAGTAGCGGGCAGCAACCGTGTCCGGGCGGCCGGTGTCGTACCAAGGGATATACGCGTAGAGGAAGTAGCGGCTGCCCACAGCGATCTCCGGGCGCCAGACGGCCCGGTGCGTCCGCTCCTCCTGCGGCCCTACCGCGACCGTCCAGAAAGCATGTCCCCCCTGTCCGGCCGGCACCTCGTACCAGATCGTCTGGCTCCGCCCGAAGGTGGCGTCCCGATCGTCCACGCGGACCGTGCCCTTCGCCGTCTCACCGCAAGGAGGAGGCCGATCCGCCCAGAGCCAGCGGCTGGGCGTCCCGGCAGGATCGAGTGCCCACGGATCCTCCGGAACCCCTTCGCTTCCGCACCAGCCGAAGGGGTCGGTATCCCGGCCCCGATACTGCACGGTGAGGTGCAAGTGTGGGCCGGAAGAGCAGCCGGTGCTGCCGACCGTGCCCAGCCGATCCCCCCGGGCAACATGCTGGCCCTCGGCTACCTCGACCGTCTGGAGGTGCCAGTAGAGCGTGCGGTAGCCGTTGCCGTGGTCCAGCACCACGAGGCCGGCCGGCGTAGGGCAGAAGGTATCCAGCCACCCGGCCCAGACCACGCGCCCCGGTGCAGCCGCCAGCACGGCCGTTCCGGCCGCCGCCGCATAGTCCCAGCCGTCGTGCCCATCGTACGGTTGCTGGGCATAAGAGCCGGTGTAGAGGAGGACCGAGCCGTTCTTCTGAAAGACCGGCGCCTCGTGGTCGAAACAGGCGGAGAGCGGGGCCTGCTGGGGAAGCGGGTAGAAAAGGAACGGCTCCAGGCGCACCTCCCCGGCCGTCGAGGGGGGCAACCGCGGATCCTCGCCGAAAAGGGCACGATAGGCCGCCACGAAGGAGCCCGGGCCGTCCGAAGCAAGGATGGCAAAACGCTCGCTGTCCGCCGTGTGGGCCAGGACGCGCAACAGGGCGCGCGTAGCCAGGTTGGCATCCGAAGGGATCGGAGCGACGGCTCCGTCGGTCAGGAGGGGCACCTCGCTCCTTCCGGCACCTTTGAACCCCTCGGCGAGCAAGTACGTTGCCCACTGGAGCTGGCGCTCCAGCCCGGCCCACTCCTCCTCGCGCAGTCCGAAGGCCCACCGGAGCGCGTCTGCATCGGCGGATCTTCCGGTCACCAGGCCGCTTTCCACCTCGAGCAGCGCGAGCACGACCTTCGGGTTCAGGCCGTAGCGCAGGCAGTGCGCCGTAAGCGCGTGAGCGAACGAGTCGCTTCCCCTTCCGACGGACACCGTGCTTCCGGCCAGCACGCTCCCCTGGGCTTCCAGGAACGCCTGTACCTGCGGCGCATACCAGTCCGCCTCGTACGAGATACGCTCATCGGCCA
>JBMFPK010000434.1:0-1303 GCA_049969155.1 Chloroflexia bacterium
GCGGGGGGGTCAGCCACCCCCAGGAGCTGAGCAGCCCGATGGTGCACAGCACGAGCACGGTGTTGGTGAGCGTGCCGGCCACGGCGGCGGCTCCGATGGCGGCGATCTCCCCGCGGCGCCCCAGTGTGAGCCCCAGCCCCGCCAGGGCGAGCACGGCCAGGGCCAGCGCTGCCCCCAGGGCCACCGCTTTCGCGCCCGCGTTACCTGCGAAGATCGGGGTGCCGTAGGCGACCCCGATAGCGGCCGCGGCGAGCAGGAGTACGCATCCCAGGATGAGCGCAGATTTCTTTGGCTCCCGCACGAGACGGTAGACGAGGTAGGCCACAGGGCCGATGCACAGGCGGGGTAGGATGGAGACGAGCGGGTTCTGGAAGTAGGCGTCTCCCGGGCCGGTAGGGGCAATGAAAGCCCAGGTCAGGGAGAAGAGACCGAAAAGCAGGCCGATGATCAGCCCCACGAGGGGTCCCTCCAGCACCGCCCCGACGATCGCCGGCACGTGCATGATGGTGATCGCGATGCCGAGCACGAAGGGGATAAAGCCGAGGCGGGTGGCGCCCAGCAGGATGGCGATCGCCCCCAGGGCGCCTGCGATAACGATCTGCCGCACCGTCATTCGCATCGCTGACCTCCTTTCAGAACGCAAAGATCGCCTGTTCCAACGGCCGCAGGTCGAGCCGGAGGAGCGCTAGCGCAATTCCTGCGGCCGTCGCCAGGGCCAGCCAATCACGGGGCCGCATCCGCAGCCGCACAAAGTGGCTGCGGCCTCTGCCGCCGACATAGCCGCGGGCTTCCATGGCGATGGCCAGTTCCTCAGCCCGCCGCAAGGTGATCACGAAGAGAGGGATGAGCAGCGGGAACGTCCGTCGCACGCGCTGGATCACGCCTCCGCGTCCGAAGTCGGCGCCGCGTGCCGCCTGCGCCTTCAGGAGCCGCTCCGCTTCCCGCACCAGGAGGGGGAGGAAGCGCAGCGCGACGACGAAGACGAGCGCCAGTTCGTGGGCAGGAAAGCCCGCGCGCTGCAGGGGGCGGAGGAGCGCCTCGACCGCGTGCACGAGGTCGGTCGCGTCGGCGATAGTCGTGAGGAGCGTGAGGAGAAGCACGAGGGCGACCATACGGACCGAGAGCCCGGCGAAGGCACGCATCCCTGCCCAGCTCACCACGAAGCGGCCGGCCTGCCAGAGCGCGGGGCCGCCGTCGATGACCGCCTGCCGATGCGGGTAGAACAGCAGCTGAAACGCGAGCAGGATCAGAAACAGCGGCCACAGAGGCACCAAGCTGCGCAGGGCGTAGCGCAACGGCACCC
>JBMFPK010000435.1:0-394 GCA_049969155.1 Chloroflexia bacterium
GCCGCACTCGATCCGCAGGGGATACTGAAAGGCACATCCACGAGCCGCGATGCGCCGCCCACCGGTAGCTTGCAGCCGCACTCGATCCGCAGGGGATACTGAAAGTGCCTTGCTCTGGTGACTTTGAGCGCAGTGTCTGGCTCTTGCAGCCGCACTCGATCCGCAGGGGATACTGAAAGACAAGCGGAGCTGGGTCTGAAATATCATTAACAAATTCGTCTAACTTGCAGCCGCACTCGATCCGCAGGGGATACTGAAAGCTCCAGCAGTTCACCGAAAAGCACAAGGAATATGATCTTGCAGCCGCACTCGATCCGCAGGGGATACTGAAAGACATCCCGCGCCTGGCGTACGGCGCCGCGGCCACAATCTTGCAGCCGCACTCGATCCGCAG
>JBMFPK010000435.1:404-1043 GCA_049969155.1 Chloroflexia bacterium
GCAGGGGATACTGAAAGTGCCAGGATAGTGCGACGTCTGCCGGAAGTTCCACTCTTGCAGCCGCACTCGATCCGCAGGGGATACTGAAAGCCCATGTGGCCGATGACCCCGCTGGCCCGATCCTGTGCCTTGCAGCCGCACTCGATCCGCAGGGGATACTGAAAGCTGTTCTTCGACACCCCCGGCGAGGCCGCGGAGATGCTTGCAGCCGCACTCGATCCGCAGGGGATACTGAAAGGGCAGAAGAAGAAGAGACGGAGGTGTGAGATGAACAACTTGCAGCCGCACTCGATCCGCAGGGGATACTGAAAGCAGGCATCACGCCAGAAGTCTAGCAGACATAATTGACCTTGCAGCCGCACTCGATCCGCAGGGGATACTGAAAGACCGAACGCGCGATTTATTCAATACCAAGCGACGCATACTTGCAGCCGCACTCGATCCGCAGGGGATACTGAAAGTCCTTGCTTTCCAGAAAATGAGAGAGCCTCGTGAGCACTTGCAGCCGCACTCGATCCGCAGGGGATACTGAAAGGTTAAGCAGCCGGCCGGCGAAGATGGCCACCACACCCCTTGCAGCCGCACTCGATCCGCAGGGGATACTGAAAGGAGCCGTATCAGACGATCCGGGAGCTAGTC
>JBMFPK010000436.1:0-943 GCA_049969155.1 Chloroflexia bacterium
CCCCTGCGGATCGAGTGCGGCTGCAAGGCGCCGGACCCCGAGCTCCAGGGCCTGCGCCAGGAGTGCTTTCAGTATCCCCTGCGGATCGAGTGCGGCTGCAAGCGCGGCGTGTTCACCCGTGCTACCATACACACCACGTCTTTCAGTATCCCCTGCGGATCGAGTGCGGCTGCAAGGGTCACCGTCACGGACATCTTTCACCTCCCATTTGCCTTTCAGTATCCCCTGCGGATCGAGTGCGGCTGCAAGCAGATCGACCTGAATTCCCAGATTGTCCAAGATCAGCTTTCAGTATCCCCTGCGGATCGAGTGCGGCTGCAAGGCATCTCGAGGGGCGCATAAATGCATTGGTGTTGCCGGAGCTTTCAGTATCCCCTGCGGATCGAGTGCGGCTGCAAGGCATCCTCTAGCCTCTCCCGCCGCAGCCTGGAGGGCTTTCAGTATCCCCTGCGGATCGAGTGCGGCTGCAAGGTACTTCTATGCCACAACTCATTCTTTCGATTTGCCCTCCACTTTCAGTATCCCCTGCGGATCGAGTGCGGCTGCAAGCAAGACAAGGAGGTCAAGAGATGAGCAACGAATTCATGTTCTTTCAGTATCCCCTGCGGATCGAGTGCGGCTGCAAGCGGCGATCGCTCGGCTGAAGGCGGAAATCGATGCGACTTTCAGTATCCCCTGCGGATCGAGTGCGGCTGCAAGATAATATAGGCGGGAAGCAGAACAAGGAGGTGCGAAATCTTTCAGTATCCCCTGCGGATCGAGTGCGGCTGCAAGCGGACACATTTTCCGTATAATCTCCAGAACGCCGCAATATACTTTCAGTATCCCCTGCGGATCGAGTGCGGCTGCAAGATCGCGCGCTTGGCAGACGAGGTGGCGCGGATAAACTTTCAGTATCCCCTGCGGATCGAGTGCGGCTGCAAGCGATTATGTCGGATGGTAT
>JBMFPK010000437.1:0-823 GCA_049969155.1 Chloroflexia bacterium
GTGATGCCGCTGCCGGTGTTGCCGTCGCCAAAGGCCCAAGTGAAGTCCACCGGCTGGCTGGCGGTAGGCGGCTCGTAAGAGGCGGTGAAGAGGACGGGCGTCCCGGCCGGCGGCTCGGTGGGCGACCAGGTAAAGTCGGCCGAGGTCAGCGGTTCGCACTGGCCCAGGCAGTGGAGCACGAGCGGGATGTCCAACGGGTTCTCACAGGGGTCGTTGTTCACGATGCGCAGCGTGCCGGTCAGGTCCACGACGTTGCTCACCGGGCAGTGGAAAGTGACGTCCACGATGCTCGTCTCGCCCGGAGCGGTCGTGCCGGTGACGGGGTCTTCCCAGACCCAGGGGATGTCCAGGAGACAGCCGGCTTCCGCCGCGGCATAGGCATCGATGCGCCCCCAGCCGTAGACGTTGTTCGCCCCATCCGGGCAGGACGTACCGCCGCAGGAGAGGTCCTGGATGCAGGTGGCCGTGCTGGTGATGATGTACTCGGTGGCGGCGATGTTGCCCACCAGGGTGGGGTTGCACGACCAGAGCATGGCCGCCAGGCCGGCCGTGTGCGGGGAAGCCATCGAGGTACCACTGTATCCGCAGTTCCAGCCGTTGGTCGGCACCGACGAGCAGATGTTCACGCCCGGCGCGGAGACTTCCGGCTTGATCTCGCCCCAGCAGGAAGGCCCGCGGCTGGAGAAGGAAGCGATGGCATCGTTGGAATCGGTCGCGCCGGAGGAGAAGGACTCCGGATAGTCGCCCGGCGAGCCGGAGGTGCTGCACGAGGGGCCGGAGTTCCCGTTAGAGAAGGCCGGGAAGATCCCCGCCGCCCGCCAGG
>JBMFPK010000438.1:0-792 GCA_049969155.1 Chloroflexia bacterium
TCCGCAGGGGATACTGAAAGAGGAGCATCACTTGTCGTTCTATGACGAGACCGTTCTGCCTTGCAGCCGCACTCGATCCGCAGGGGATACTGAAAGTTGTCCGCACGCACCAGCTTTCGTAGGCGCTGTACAGCCTTGCAGCCGCACTCGATCCGCAGGGGATACTGAAAGCTCATTGGCGCATTAGCTGGCGTGCTCGGAACGTTTCTTGCAGCCGCACTCGATCCGCAGGGGATACTGAAAGAGTAATGGCCATCGACCTCCGCGCGAACTCCGGGCTCTTGCAGCCGCACTCGATCCGCAGGGGATACTGAAAGGACGAATACGCCGACCCCGTGAACTTCCGCTACCCGCTTGCAGCCGCACTCGATCCGCAGGGGATACTGAAAGGCGGCTATGGTCTATGTGCTGGAACTGGTACATTATAGCTTGCAGCCGCACTCGATCCGCAGGGGATACTGAAAGAGCAGGCGATAGAACGGGTATGCCGCTCGGGAAAGGTGCTTGCAGCCGCACTCGATCCGCAGGGGATACTGAAAGAGGCCGTGGTCGGGTTGGTCCAGGCCGGTATCATGTCTTGCAGCCGCACTCGATCCGCAGGGGATACTGAAAGGGATATCTACGAGGTGGGCTTCGCCGGGTATGACGTCGACTTGCAGCCGCACTCGATCCGCAGGGGATACTGAAAGGCCCTCTCGGCGGTGCTCGGGCTGATTAAAGTATGTCTTGCAGCCGCACTCGATCCGCAGGGGATACTGAAAGACTCGGGGTCGGTGTAGTGGCCGCAGACAT
>JBMFPK010000439.1:0-783 GCA_049969155.1 Chloroflexia bacterium
CCCGTAGCCGCCGATGGTGACCGGCCATGGGTCGGTCGTGACGACGCCCACCGCCCCGGTGCGCGGGTAGTAGCGCTGGACATAGTTGATGTAACTCAACGTCTCGGCGTCGTAGCCGCCGACAATGTAGATGGCCGGCCCGTTGGCCCCACAGTTCTCGTCACAGAGGATGTTCGCCGTATAGTTCGAGACATCCTCGTAGACGTCGTGGCCGGTATCGGACCAAGTCTGGTTGACCGGGTTGAAGCGCCAGATGGAAGGGTCCTCAGTGCTGGAACCGGTTCGGCCGCCCGGGCAGTAGACCTTCTGGTTGTAAGCCGAGGGGCCGGTGCCGTCGTCGTACCAGACGCAGTCGAAGCGGGTGTAGTCAAAGGGGTTGTCCGGGAGGAGCGTCCACGTCCCCTGCCACTCCAGGTAAAAGTCCTGTGTGGTCACGGTATCGGTGTAGATAGGCACATCCTGGACCGTCTGCGGGGCGTAGCCGGCCTTGGAGGCGGTGACATCATAGACGCCCGGGATGAGGGTCATCGTATAGTAGCCGTTGGGGTCGGTGGTGGCCATGATGGCTCCGCCCGGGGCGGCGGTCACGGTGGCCCCGCCGATAGGCTGGTTGTTCGCGGCATCGTAGACGTGGCCGTGCAGGTAGCCGAACTCCACGCCGCCGCACACGGCCATGCCGGCCGCGAGCACGTCCAGGTAGCCGTAGCCGTAGGTGTAGTTCCCCTGGCCATCGGGCGGCGCCCCGCAGTTGCCGGCCGGCGGGGTGCCGGCGTGGTTCTGCAG
>JBMFPK010000440.1:0-748 GCA_049969155.1 Chloroflexia bacterium
CGGATCGAGTGCGGCTGCAAGTCACGGCGCTCCCGCTGCCGCTTCGCGTAAACTTCAGCACCTTTCAGTATCCCCTGCGGATCGAGTGCGGCTGCAAGTCGCGCCGGTGGACTTTGACCCGCAGGCGCGGGGAGAGCTTTCAGTATCCCCTGCGGATCGAGTGCGGCTGCAAGGTCTCTGGAAAGTCCATTTGTGCGCGCTGAAATATCCCCTTTCAGTATCCCCTGCGGATCGAGTGCGGCTGCAAGGTAATTACAACCTACGGCTTCGATAAATATATCCCGCCTTTCAGTATCCCCTGCGGATCGAGTGCGGCTGCAAGAGTAGCATCGAGGTGCAGATGGACGTGAACATGAGTCTTTCAGTATCCCCTGCGGATCGAGTGCGGCTGCAAGTTGTTGAAGGGGTTGTCATCTCCGAGCGCTTCTAAAACTTTCAGTATCCCCTGCGGATCGAGTGCGGCTGCAAGTGCGAAGAATGTATCAATACGGAATACTCGACGAGACCTTTCAGTATCCCCTGCGGATCGAGTGCGGCTGCAAGACGTCGCTCGTGAAAGATACCACAAGTGTGCGGACGGTCCTTTCAGTATCCCCTGCGGATCGAGTGCGGCTGCAAGTCGTGCACGGTATCGACGACCGCGCGCCAGAACGGCCTTTCAGTATCCCCTGCGGATCGAGTGCGGCTGCAAGAATCGCCTCCGCCGCCTTTTGGAGCAAAAGTACCCGCCTTTCAGTATCCCCTGCGG
>JBMFPK010000441.1:0-691 GCA_049969155.1 Chloroflexia bacterium
ACGGAAAGTCAGCTTGCAGCCGCACTCGATCCGCAGGGGATACTGAAAGCTTCGAACATTACGCCATAGACTTCGTAACCGACCGCCTTGCAGCCGCACTCGATCCGCAGGGGATACTGAAAGCCTCGGTCCCGCCCCAGATTTGCGAGACCCACGAGGCCTTGCAGCCGCACTCGATCCGCAGGGGATACTGAAAGCGTTGAGGACGCCAGTCGTGTTGAGCAGACCGACGAACTTGCAGCCGCACTCGATCCGCAGGGGATACTGAAAGGCGCGCGCGAATGATCTGCCAGTCGGCGTCGTAGCCGCTTGCAGCCGCACTCGATCCGCAGGGGATACTGAAAGAGCATGACCAGCTTCGCGAACTTGTCCCTACGAGACTCCACTTGCAGCCGCACTCGATCCGCAGGGGATACTGAAAGTGATCTTGCGTGTCTTCTCGCCTTTCCCCGCAAATTCTTGCAGCCGCACTCGATCCGCAGGGGATACTGAAAGCGTACACATCCTGTACATTCTGGTGCTCGGACATTTCACTTGCAGCCGCACTCGATCCGCAGGGGATACTGAAAGCCTTTTCTTCTGCCTGCATCACCCCGGGGGGAAAGCTTGCAGCCGCACTCGATCCGCAGGGGATACTGAAAGCTTGGCCGCTATGCACTCGGTGCGCTGTCGCTCATCCTTGCAGCCGCAC
>JBMFPK010000442.1:0-570 GCA_049969155.1 Chloroflexia bacterium
TGATTCTCAATTGGTGCGAGTCGATCCCCGGCATCCCGCACAGCGAACCGCTCGTGGCGGAAGCCCTCGAATCTTTGAGGCTCACCTATACCGGGTCCACCGCGGAAGTCCTTTCCCTGAGCGAGGACAAGCCAAGAGTCAAAGAGATTCTCCATCATTGTGGAATCGCCACGCCCGCCTGGCACGTATTCGAAAGGCCCGAGCCGGGTCGCTGGGAGCGGTTTCCTGCCATCGTGAAGGCCGCCAGAACTCATTGCAGCGAAGGGCTCACCCGGGATTCCGTGGTCCTCACGGAAAAGGAGATGCTGCAGAGAGTCGAATTCGTACTGGACGTGTTCAGGCAGCCTGCTCTTGTCGAGGATTTCATCGACGGCAGGGAATTTCACGTCCCGCTATGGGGCAACGGAAGGATCGAAGTGCTGCCGCCGGTAGAAATGGACTTTTCCTCTTTCGGCGACGTTCACGATCACCTCTGCACGTACGCGGCCAAATTCGTGCCGTCCTCAAGGCCCTATCGCGAAATCCGCACGGTCCTGCCTGCTCCACTCTCGCCCGCCGAGCACCGGGAGC
>JBMFPK010000443.1:0-550 GCA_049969155.1 Chloroflexia bacterium
TGGATACCTACGGTTACGGCCGCTATCCCGGAGTGCTGACCAGCCTTGAGTTTGAGCGGATTTTGAGCGCCTCGGGGCCGTTCGGGGGGCATCTAATCCGCCCGGCGGACAAAAAAGAGCCGCATCGCATCGCTTGGCTCCAATGTGTCGGCTCCCGGGATGTCAAGCAGCATTCCTATTGTTCCGGCGTCTGCTGCATGTATGCCATCAAGCAGGCGGTCATCGCCAAGGAACACGCCAAGGAGTACGACCTGGACTGCGCCATTTTCTTCATGGACATGCGCACCCACGGCAAGGAATTTGAGAAGTACTACTGGCGGGCCCGGGACGAACACGGCGTCCGCTTTATCCGCTCCCGGGTGCACTCCATCGAACCGGTGCCGGGTTCCGACGACGTCGCCATCCGGTATCTGGACGAAAAAGGGAAACTGCACACGGAAGTCTTTAACATGGTGGTGCTGTCCGTGGGTCTGGAAACCTCCCAGGCGGCCCTGGACCTGGCCAAGACGCTGGGGGTGGAAGTGAAGCCGGACACCCGCTTCGCCCAGAC
>JBMFPK010000444.1:0-539 GCA_049969155.1 Chloroflexia bacterium
CGCGGAAGGTGTAGGTGCCCTCGGCCACGGTGATGGAGTAATAGCCGGTGTTGGGATCGGTCCAGACCGGTGGGAGGGGCGTGCCGAGCACGGAGACCTGGGCATAGAGCGGGGTGCCGCTTCCGACCTCGGTGACCGTGCCGGAGACGACATAGGTCGGGGCCGGCTGCAGGTCAAAGTCCTGGGTGGTCACCGTGTCGGTGACGACCACCACGCCGCCGGCCGTGCCCGGCAGGTAGCCGTAGGCCGTGGCCGTCATCTGGTAGGTGCCGACCAGGACGGTCATCGTGTAGTAGCCGGAGCCGTCGGTATAATCATAGAAGTGGATGCCGCCCGCCTCCGTCGCCTCCACCAGGGCATTGGCAATGGGGTTGCTGGTCGTGGCATCGCGGACGTGCCCGTCCAGATGGCCGGTATCGCCGCACCAAAGCAACCCGGCGTTGTAGACGTTCAGGTAGCCGTAGCCGTAGGTGTAGTTGCCCTCGCCATCGGGCGGGGCCCCGCAGTTCCCCGGAGGCGGGGTGTCGGCATTGTCCTGG
>JBMFPK010000445.1:0-521 GCA_049969155.1 Chloroflexia bacterium
GCCTCGCGCTCGGTCCGATTGCGGAGGGTGTGCCCGGTGAAGAGCGCGATGGCGATGGGCCGGCCCGTGAGCGGATGGGTGAGGCCGGCGAACATCCGGCCAAAGGAGCGCGCGTGTTGTTCGGCCAGGATCTCGGTCGGGGCCAGGATGGCGCCCTGCGCGCCGTTGGCCACGGCCACCCACAGCGCCGCGGCCGCAACCGCCGTCTTGCCCGAGCCGACGTCGCCCTGGAGCAGGCGGCTCATGGGGCGGTCGCCGGCCAAGTCGGCGGCGATCTCGGCCAGGGCGCGGCGCTGGGCAGCGGTCATGGTGAACGGCAGCGCGGCCAGGAAGGGCGCCAGGATCTGCTCGTCGGCGCGCAGGGCCCGGCCGGGCCGGTCGCGAAAACGCTGGCGGACCCCCAGGACGGCCAGTTGGAGGAGGAGGAATTCGTCGAAGCTCAGGCGCCGCCGCGCCGCCTCCGCCAGGCTGAGGTTGTCCGGAAAGTGGACCTGTTTCAGCGCCTCGGCCAGCGGCAACAG